>JASMME010000239.1 GCA_030748365.1 Lutibacter sp. | reverse complement strand
GATGGCGTCGACCATATAATGGGCAAATATATATCCGCCCGCCTTTGAGGGGCTGAGTACATGGGGGCTTTCAGGAATCAGGTCTGTCCACTGACTTAGACCTGGGTTCTGAACGGGCGCCCACACAATCCGTTTATTAGGAGCGTTTTTGTTGGTAATGATAATAAAACGGCCGTTTTGGTGATCGAGTACAGCGCTGTCGTATTCAAAACCAAGGATGATTGGTTTTATTTGACCATTCGGCACCATCAGGTCTTGGTAATAGAGTTCGTTGCCAGAGGTGGAAATGGCAGCGCTGATGATGAGGTATCGTCCATCTTCGGTTACACTTCCACTCACATAACGTCTCTTTTGTGTTTCCCCAAACACCAGCACATCCTCTTTTTGTGGGGTTCCCAGTTTGTGGTAAAACAGCCTGTGTTGATCGGTTTTGGCCGAGAGCTCACTGCCCTGAGGTTTTTTATAACTCGAATAAAAGAAACCTTCGTTCCCTTTCCAGGAAAGACCGCTGAACTTTACGTCCCGAATGGTATCTTTCTGCACTTTTTTGGTACGGGTATCCATTACAATGATTTTGCGCCAGTCAGCACCACCTTCGGAGATCGAATAAGCCACCAAGCTGCCATCGTCAGAAAAGGAAACATTGCCCAGCGAGATAGTTCCGTCTTCGGAAAAGGTATTTGGGTCTAGGAAAACTGTTGCTTCCGCGCCCTCTTTATGGCGATAGAGAACATACTGGTTTTGTAGTCCGTCATTTTTATAGAAATAGGTGTAGTCACCCTCATTAAAAGGAGCCCCTATTTTTTCATAGTTCCAGAGTGTTTCCAGCCGTTGTTTCAGTTCACTGCGGAAGGGAATCTTATCCAAGTAGTCAAAGGTTAGGTTGTTTTCGGCCTGCACCCAGGCGGCGGTTTCTTCCGATAGGTCATCCTCCAACCAGCGATAGGGATCTGCCACCTCGGTTCCAAAATAAGTATCAACAGTAAGGCCTTTATGGGTGACCGGGTATATAAGGGGTTTCATTTGATGATTATCAGCCTGTTTGCAGGCAAAGATACAAAGACAAACAAGTATAGAGACAAGTGTTGTTTTCATGTGTTAGCAAAATAATTTTGACCGCCTGAGGAATGAGCAAACTCAGTGATCTGATTAGGTTATTTAAGGGCTGCTAAAGTAAGAAAAAGACCAATAACAAGTGTTGGTGTACTAAAATAATTGCATCCTTATCAAAAATTAAAGTAATTTTAGAAGGTCCATAACCAACGTATATACAGACTTACCAAAAACGAGATATTATGACCACAATTACAAGGCTTGTCAAGGCACTGGTTCAAGCCCCTACACCCCTCTTACAAAGCATAAGAAAAGTGTTTTTGAGCGCACTGGCCATCAGTTTCTTCATTGCTTGCAGTCCGCTCCAACAATATGCCGATACTGCCGCCCGCTGGGAGGGTGATATTCTGCAGTTAGAGACCCTGGATACACAACAGACCTACCCCAAAGAGGCCGTCTTGTTTTTGGGAAGCTCCAGTATTCGTTTGTGGGAAACCATCCAGGAGGATGTAGCCCCTTATATACCCATTCAGCGGGGCTATGGCGGTGCTCATTTCTACGACCTTATCCATTTTACGGAGCGTCTGGCAAGCCCCCATAACTACCAGGCGGTTGTTTGTTTTGTTGCCAATGATATCAGTGGGAGTAACGATCCAGAACAGCCCGATGTATTACCCGAAGAGGTCTTACGCCTGTTTAAGTTTTTTATCAAACAGCTTCGAAAAATAAATCCGGATGTTCCTGTCTTTCAAATTGAAATAACCCCTACCAACAGTCGTTGGCAGGTATGGAATCAGATCGCTGAGGCGAACCGTTTGATCAAACAATACTGTGCGCAGGAAGAAAACCTGTATTTTATTGCAACGCGTGATTATTTTATAGGTCTTGATGGCAAGCCAGACGGCAGTCTTTTTGTCGAAGATCAGTTACACTTGAACAGGGAGGGTTATCGTATTTGGAGTCGTTTGGTCACCCAGGCACTTACCGGGGTACTTTCTCCCTGAGAAAAGCTATGCCCCGTTCTACCTAGAATCAACCGGGTTTTTACACCAGTTGGTGTTCGACTAGGTATTCTGCGATCTGGATGGTATTGGTGGCAGCCCCCTTACGTAAATTATCAGCCACCACCCACATGTTTAGGGTATTTGCTTGTGATTCATCCCTCCTGATACGTCCGACAAAGACCTCGTCTTTCTGATGGGCGTAAACCGGCATTGGATAGGTATTGGTGTCCAGGTTGTCCTGTACAACAACCCCGGGTGTATTGCTCAGTGTCCTTCGAACATCTGACAGGTTAAAGTCTTTTTCGAACTGTACATTCACCGCTTCCGAGTGCCCGCCTGCCGTAGGGATTCTAACCGCTGTAGCAGTAACAGAAAACGACTCATCCCGCAAGATTTTCTTGGGCTCTTTGACCAGTTTCATCTCCTCTTTGGTATAGCCGTTTTCCAGAAATATATCGCAGTGTGGAATGGCATTTCGGTTGATCGGGTAATGATAGGCCATTTCTCCCTTGATGCCCTTTGTTTCATTTTCCAGCTGTTGAACCGCTTTGACTCCGGTACCCGAAACCGATTGGTAGGTAGAAACCACCACACGGGTCATCTTGTATTGTTGGTGCAAAGGTGCCAGGGCCATCACCAACTGAATGGTGGAACAATTGGGGTTGGCAATGATTTTATCTTCTTTGGTCAGGACATCGCCGTTGATTTCCGGAACCACCAGTTTTTTGGTAGGATCCATCCGCCATGCA
>JASMME010000238.1 GCA_030748365.1 Lutibacter sp. | reverse complement strand
GTATCGTCCCCATCCAAGTCATCATCACATACCGCAGCCATACTCACCGGAAAAGCCACCGGAGTTGTATCTACAGTAAAGACAATCTCGGTTTCATCCTCACAAGGCCCTGTGTCCGTATTGGTACTGTTGTTGGTCACCCTGGCTATGATGGTCTGAGACAGCGTTCTAAAGGAAGCAGGAAAAGGACTAGTTACCAAGTTTCCCTGTAAATCCATCAGCGGATTTCCCATTTCATCCCAATAGCTCACCGTTGTATTGCTTTGTCCCTGTAACAAGTCATCTTCCAGTGTACTGGTATCAAATTCAGTTGAGAACTCCGTATCCATGGGCTGGTCATCACATAAGCTTTCAAAAATCACAGCATGGGCAATCGGTCTTTTCTCTACGTATAAGGAAGCCACCTGTCCCTTCCCAAAACAAGTAATCTCCTCAATATTGGTATTTTCAATATAGACCCATATAGGCTGCTCCCAGCGGTTGAAGGCCGTATCAAAGAAAGTTCCCCCTGTTTGAAAATCGACGGCAGTATCAATGGGATTGTTTTGTAGCAATGCCTCCTGTTCACTACGGAAGAAGCTAAATTCCGTACCAGGCGTTAAGAACAAGGGTTGTGCGGTTTCCAGCTCATTTTGTATCTGTGTAAATACGGCCTTGTCAAAGAACATTTTCCCATCCTGGCTCAGGGCTGGGTCCGTCTCACAGAGAAACCTTTCGAGTGGGGAGAAACCAGGAGGTATCTGGCTGATACCCACTTTGAGTTCTATCTGAGCCGTTCTGGAACAACCCCCATCCACGGTGGTAATCAGTACATCGATTGTTTCGCTGACCGAAGCAGACGAGTAGGGACTGGTATAATTTGTGGGATCTGCAATGATGTCACCATCGGCGTTTTGGTATTGAAAAGTTTCGTTGAGGTGTCCTTGTGAGAGCTCCTGTTGGTAGCTACTTAGGTTAAAGACATTTAGGTCACACTGCTCGACCTTTACCAATGGGTTTTTAATTACCGGTAAAGGGTTGACCACCAGGTCAAGGGAGGTGCTGGCTACACAAGTGTTGTTGGCTATATTGTACATCTGTACAAAAATAGTTTGCCCACCTGGTACGGTATTTTCAAAGTTTCCCGGGTCACTAATCAACTGTGTATGGGCCTGGTCTTTATAATAATGAAGCGCAAATTGGCTAGGTGATTGCCCGTTGAGGATGGCGGTTTCCCGGATTTGAAGGTCGAACAAGGTTTTGCCATCTGTATCTGTTCCAACCAGTGTGTCATCACAGCGCTCAATGGTCGCTATATCAGTGGAATCCTCAGGTACAGGAGATTCAAAAACCTGTAGTTCAAAACTGGTGGTGTCGTAGCAATTTGAACTGATATTACTTTCAACACGTGCGTAAATGATTGTATTGCCCGATATAAATGGCATAGCCAGTGGGTTGAGATCATTGTCTGCATCTGCTTGTGAACCGTGGTAGGTGGTGCTTACATCGCTTTGCCCTAGCTCAATGTCGGGTGTTTTTAAAGAAAGATCAAAAGCGATGCTTCCGTTGTTGTCCTCATCACACAATGCAAAATCGGTCGGTTTGGTAGCTGTCACTTCTGTGGTGAATTGCAATTCGATTTCATCTTCAGCAATGCATCCAGCACTTAAGGTAGCCTCTACTTTGTAGATTCCGTTTCCGAGAGTCGCATTGTAGGTTTGTCCGCTTTCTCCGGGTATGAGAACACCGTCTTTATACCATTTGTATGAATCGGCCACAATAGACGCATCCAACAGAAAAGCGCCCCCACAGGCGGCGTTGTTTGTTGTATATAGTTTGGCGGCGCCCAGATCAGCATTCAAAACAAAACTACCAGCTTCTAAAAAAACCGCGGAATCAAATTGACTGTCATCTTGGTCTGCAATAACGAGTTTTATTTCATAGGGCTGGTTTGGGATTACTGCAGCACTTGCAGTCAATACTTTTGTCCTGCCGCCATAATTGGTGTCACCCAAATTATAGCCCTCAAAATAGGCTTCATTTACAGCAGCACATGCCCCTGGGACGAGCGGGCGTACGTTCATGGTGCTGACAGGGGTATTGGTCTCTGGAATAACCGCCAGGTTTGTATAGGTCGTACTGCCGACGGGGCGTAGTAAAAAAGCAAAGGCATCAGCAAAAGTGCATTCAAAGTTTTGATTGTATTCTTCGGATGCCATTAAATACCTAAAACTGATGCTAGTAGAGATTGGTGTAAACTGGAATTTTACAAAGGTCGCATCTGCTGTACTTGTTTGTCCCAAGGCAAGTTCCAGGTCACTGTCACCAGCTAGGGAATTGTCGTTGTCCAGATCATTTGTGTCTACATTATTTCCTGCAGAAAAGGCTTTCCCACTGGTTAAAATAATTCCCTCTTCAAAAGGGAAATTGCTCCCAGGAGGCCTTTTAAAATAGCCATAGCTTTTGTTTTCATTATCTGTAGGAGCCCCATTGGAAACAGTAGAAAAAAGATCCACTTGTGCACAATCACCTGATATTAATACTTCTTCCACTAGCTCTTGAGGTGTATACATTGCTGCAGGATCACTGGCACTATTGATGCTTAGTATTTGAGCATAAATGGAATTGCTTACAAGGAATATGCAAAATAAGCTGAAAATCTTTTTCATTGTTTGCTTCGAATTTTGATCGCTAAAGTAATAAAACCTCACTTAATTTAATTGATTTGTACTGAGGAAAAACCCTAGCGCCTAATCAAGCTAAAATGCCCTTTTCTAATTCTTGTGTTTCCTTGTTGGTCTATAAGTTCAGCACTGAACCAATAATC
>JASMME010000237.1 GCA_030748365.1 Lutibacter sp. | reverse complement strand
TCACGGTATATTTTTTTACCCGAATATTATCAAAACCATACCATTGGATTCCCTTGATAGTGGCTTCACTGGCTGGAGGTATCTATGAAGCTCCAATGGGGATGCTGTTGTTTTTCTTTTGGGTTTTTGGGGATCAGAAACTACGGGAACACAAATCTTTTGTCTAAGCTGTTTCCTTTTTGCATGTTTTGTTGCCGGGTTTATTAATGTCATCGATTAAAAACTATCCCCAATCAAGCAATCCATCTATAACAACCAACAATCCATAAAAAATAGCTATTTTCGCAATAGACAAGCCCTTAGTCACCAAAGCGATGAAAGGAATCATATTAGCAGGCGGTAGTGGTACACGCCTATATCCCATTACCCGGGGGGTTTCCAAACAACTCCTACCGGTCTATGACAAGCCGATGATCTATTACCCCTTATCGGTCTTGATGCTGGCCGGTATCCGGGACATACTTATCATTTCCACCCCGGACGACCTACCCGGTTTTGAAAAACTACTGGGTGATGGCGTATCCCTGGGGATATGTTTGTCCTATGCGGTACAAGCCAGTCCAGACGGCTTGGCACAGGCTTTTATCATTGGGGAGTCTTTTATCGGTACCGACGATGTCTGCCTGGTGCTGGGTGATAATATCTTTTACGGACAGGGCTTTAGTGCCATGCTCCGGGCGGCGATGCACAATGTTTCCCAGTTTGACAAAGCCACGGTATTTGGCTACTATGTAAACGATCCCGAACGTTATGGAGTGGCGGCGTTTGATACGGAGGGCAATGTGAGTTCCATCGAGGAAAAACCCCCTGTTCCACAGTCGAATTACGCGGTGGTCGGCCTCTATTTCTATCCCAATGATGTGGTGCAAATAGCCAAGCATACCACCCCTTCCGATCGGGGCGAGTTAGAGATTACCGCTGTCAACCAGGCTTATTTGTCTCAGGAACGTCTAAAGGTGTCCCTGCTCGGTCGCGGTTTTGCCTGGTTGGATACCGGTACCCACGAATCCCTGATGGACGCCGGACAATTTATCCAGACCATTGAAAAACGCCAGGGTTTAAAAGTCGCCTGTTTGGAAGAGATCGCCTATAAGATGGGCTATATCGACAGGGAACAGCTTATCCAATTGGCCACGCCCTTACAAAAGACAGGCTATGGCCAGTACTTGTTAGCCCTGATTGCTGAAAAATAAGCCTGGGTCAGTAGGCAAGACTGACCGAATATAATAATAGAAAGCATTGATGAATTTTATACCCACTGCCATTCCCGGACTGATCATCATCGAACCACAAGTATTTGGCGATGACCGCGGCTGTTTTTTTGAATCCTTTAACCAGGAATCTTTTACAGAGAACATAGGACAGGTCAATTTTGTACAGGACAACGAATCTGTCTCTACCAGGGGCGTACTCAGGGGACTGCACTTCCAGCAACCCCCGTATAGCCAGGCCAAATTGGTACGCTGTACCCAGGGCGAAATTTTGGACATTGCGGTGGATCTGAGAAAGGAATCCCCTACCTATCAAAAACACCTCGCTGTCCGGTTGAGTGCTGAGAATAGGCAACAACTGTTTGTGCCCAGGGGTTTTGCCCATGGTTTTGTGGTCCTAAGCGACTCTGCCCATGTTGCTTATAAAGTAGACAATTTTTACGCCCCCGACTACGATTCAGGCATTCTGTGGAATGACCCTGCACTGGGTATTGACTGGGAGCTCCCTGCCGGGGACATGATCATTTCCGCCAAAGACCGTTGCCTGAAACCATTGGCCCAAACCGTCAATCCGTTTTAATGCGTTTATCCACAAAGATATTGGTAACAGGGGCCAAGGGCCAACTGGGCACCGCCCTAAGGCGCTTGTCTCATACTTATCAAAAGGCGGACTGGGTCTTTGCCGACCGCGCTGTATTGGACCTTGGAAAGCCCGACCAGCTCGCAGCGAAGCTCACCAATATATGCCCCACCCTTATCATCAATTGTGCCGCCTATACAGCTGTTGACAAGGCCGAATCGGAGCCTGTCCTAGCGGACCTGCTCAACCACCAAGCCGTTGCGATGCTCTCAAAATGGGCCTCTAAGAATCATTGCAAACTGATCCACCTCTCTACCGACTACGTTTTTGACGGGCAGTCCCGGATTCCGCTAAAAGAAGACGCTGAGACCCGGCCCATCAATGTGTATGGCGCTACCAAACTGGCAGGCGAAGTAGCCTGTAGACACCACCACCCTGGGGCAATCATCTTACGAACCTCCTGGGTCTATTCACCCACGGGTTCTAATTTTGTCAAAACCATGGTCAGGCTGATGCAAGAAAAGCAATCGCTGGAGGTGGTCAATGACCAGCTAGGGTCGCCCACCTATGCAACAGACCTGGCGGCTGCCATCCTGGCCATCATACAGCATCCTAGCTGGGAGCCAGGAACCTACCACTTTTCCAACGAAGGGATGGTCAGTTGGTATGATTTCTCCTTGGCCATCAAGGAAATAGGGGGCTTTGATTGCAGTATAAAAGGCGTGCCTTCCTCGGCATACCCAACACTGGCCAAAAGGCCCAGTTATTCCCTTTTAGACAAGACCAAGATAGAGAACACCTACCATATCAAGGCACCGAATTATAAGGAAAGCTTGCGCAGGTGTATGGAAATAGTACAAAATACAGAAAGCAATGACTAAGCATGTTTTAATTACTGGTGGGGCTGGGTTTATTGGATCCCATGTGGTCCGTTTGTTTGTCAACAAATACCCCAATTATAAAATCATCAACCTGGATGCCCTTAGCTATGCCGGAAACTTAGGCAACCTCCGCGA
>JASMME010000236.1 GCA_030748365.1 Lutibacter sp. | reverse complement strand
CCAACGAACACATTGCTATTTGGTACGGAGAAAAATACTCTATGGAAACTGCGAGGGAAATTTCCGGGATCCAGACCATTTACTGGTTAAAAGACTTTGACAAAGTATTCTTTGACCTGATGACGGAAGCAGATAGGGTGTATTTTAATACCAACGAACATTACAGGCAAGCCGTGGAGATGGAATCGCGGGAAGATCGTTTTATCAAAAAATGCAAGGCCGAGTACCCTGCTCATAAATGGGAAAAGAGCAACCCGATTCTTCAACAGATACGAGGCGTAAAGGAACCCGAGGAGATTGCCCTGATTCAAACGGCTTGTAAAATTACTGAAAAGGGATTCAGGCGTATCCTGCCCCTTGTAAAACCGGGGGTAATGGAATACGAGATAGAAGCAGCCTATATACATGAATTTATAAAGAATCGCTCTAAAGGTTTTGCCTATACTCCTATCATAGGGTCGGGTTATAGTGCCTGCGTACTCCATTATATAGACAATAATAAAATGTGTAAGGACGGTGATTTACTGCTGATGGATGTAGGGGCCGAATACGCCAATTACGCAAGCGACATGACCCGAACCATTCCAGTCAACGGGCAATTTTCGCCCCGCCAAAAAGCCATTTACCAGGCGGTTTTAAGGGTGAAGAACGAAGCCACAAAGATGCTGGTTCCCGGAACGATGTGGAAGGCGTACCACCAGGAAGTTGGAAAGCTGATGACCGCCGAGTTGCTTTCTTTAAAACTACTGGACAAGGCCGATGTGCAAAACGAAAACCCTGATTGGCCCGCCTATAAAAAATATTTTATGCACGGTACCTCCCACCATATGGGCCTCGATACCCATGACTACGGTACTTTAAAAAGCCCTATGAAAGCAGGTATGGTATTTACCGTTGAACCCGGGATCTATATTCCAGAGGAAAAGATTGGCTTAAGACTGGAGGATGATGTGGTAATCCAAGAAAGCGGAGCGCCCCGAAATCTGATGGAAGATATCCCTATTGAGGCCGAAGAAATCGAAACCCTCATGCAAGGAGGTCATTCATTCTAAGTACTTTTAGACATCAAAAAAACCGGAACATAATTCCGGTTTTTTTGATTTCCTTTTATAAAGGAGGTTTCATAGCAGCTTTCCTTTTTATTTACCTTACTTACGATAGCTCTTTGTCTATAGCATCGTTTGGTAAAAATCTTTTCGATGACTCGAATTTACCCATTCCGCATCATCCCACAAAATCAAAGGGGTCTGTATTTATAAATTCCGGGTGGTTAATTTTTTTATAATTTGTTGTTTTTTAATGATTTAAACATGTTTTTTACAGAAAATCAAAATAAGGCATTTTTGAATTAATTTTTTATCTTAGCACTATAATAATTGCTACTACAATGTTTAATTCCTTTATTATCAGTCTATTTTCAAGCAGAAAGACTTGGTGTGAAAAAATATTTTTCGGATTATTTTTCCTGATTTTTAGTGCGGTTTTTCCCCAGGAAAACCTTCCAGACTCCCTGATACAGCTGGGTTACAAGGAGCTAGGCAACCGAAGTTATGACCTAAACATGCGCAATCGGTTGTTAAATAAATCCCGGGTGGGTTCCGACTCAGTCGATGTGTCTGTTTATAGCAGGGCCTTCCTGCAGAAAGCAAAGAACGAGCACGACACCCTTCAAATGGCGAATGCTTATTACCAATTAATAACCCTTGCCACCATCAACAACCAGCTGGCGCAAACGGACCAATATGCAGACAGCATCATTCTGCTGACAAGTCACAAACCCTCCTTTGAATATCCTGGGCGTGCCCATTTGAGAAAAGGGGGCAATCTCCATAGAAAAGGCGCACATGAAAAAGCACTTTCACAGTATTTAATCGCTCATAAATATGGAACTGAGTCACAAAATTTCGATTTGCTCTTACATGTCAACAGCGAACTGGGTGGATTAAAATTCCATATGGGAAAGGTAAGGGAGGCGCGTCATGCTTACCGACAACAATTAAATATTCTCAAACAGCACAAGTCTACAGAAGAACGTCCCTTTCTTATGAAAGCCTTCAATGTGTCTAAAAATACGACCAACTCTAAGAAAAAACGGGCATATTCCTACCTGAGAATTTTTTATGGATTGGCTGAAACTTTTCTCAAAAGCAGTGAGCCAGACTCGGCCCAGGTATATATCAACAAAGGGATAAACTTGCTTTCTAAGAATTTGGAAACCGCAGTAGACAGCTTGTACCAAACTGAATTCAGGTTGTTTTCAGCCATTGCCAAATACCAAAAGAAACAGTATCAAAATGCACTTGACGAACTGAGTAATACTGCCCTTTTTTACGGTAAGTTGTCTATGCCATGGGCAAATCACCGGTTGTTTCTTATCGATTATTACCGCGGAAATATCTTTCGGGAACAGGCCGATGAAAGCAAGGCATTTTCCTATTTCAAAAAAGCGGACTCTCTTTATAACAAGGGAAATGTAATGGCGACAGAAATCAGGGAAGTACAGGTGTATTTTATTGCCTATCACAAAAAAAGAGGCAACATAAAAAAACAACTTCAGTACATCAATAAACTTCTTTACCTGGATAGCATTTCAAATAAAAATTACCAGGCTTTGGATAAAACGCTGGTAAAAGAATACGATACGCCGGCCTTGCTGGCAGAAAAGGAAAGCATCATCCACCAACTAAAGAAGAAAAGTACCGTCTTTTCTGTACTGGTCTACGGACTGGGTTGCTTATCAGTCCTTGCGTTGTCGGTCTGTAGAATACTAAAACGGCAAAAATAATTGAACAAACCGCATAGCCCATGAAGATGATTATTTCTCGACTAAGCCATGACGTACGGAGTCCC
>JASMME010000235.1 GCA_030748365.1 Lutibacter sp. | reverse complement strand
GATTCCCGCGGTACAGCGTTGGGCCTACGACTATAGCAAGCCAGGTCATAAAGAAGATTATGTACTGCAAACGACGCCCTTAATCGCTGGGGAGGAACCCTCCTAACAAGCAAAAGATAATAGGAAAACCTTTCTGTTTATAGAAAGGTTTTTTTATTTCCGTTATCTTTGTTCTTATGAACGAGCACCTGGACCCTGATAAGAACAATTATTCTCCTGAAGAACTGGATGTAGAAAAAAAATTGCGTCCCCTGTCTTTTGATGATTTTACAGGCCAGGAACAGGTACTAGAAAATCTCCGCATTTTTGTGGAAGCGGCCAATCTCCGCGATGAAGCCCTGGACCATACCCTTTTTCACGGCCCACCCGGGCTGGGCAAAACCACCCTGGCACATATCCTGTCCAATGAGTTGGATGTGGGCATTAAAATTACTTCCGGCCCCGTATTGGACAAGCCCGGTGACCTGGCAGGACTGCTGACCAATCTGAGTGAGCGCGACGTCTTGTTTATAGATGAGATTCACCGCTTGAGTCCTGTGGTGGAAGAGTACCTTTATTCGGCCATGGAGGATTACCGCATCGATATCATGATCGAAACTGGTCCGAACGCCCGAACGGTTCAGATTGATTTGGAGCCCTTTACCCTGGTCGGTGCCACCACCCGATCCGGTTTGCTGACTGCTCCTATGCGGGCCCGATTTGGGATCAGCAGCCGTTTACAGTATTACAATACAGCCCTGTTGACGACCATCGTACAGCGTAGTGCTGGGATACTCAAGGTGCCCATTTCTATGGAAGCCGCGGTAGAGATTGCCGGAAGGAGCCGGGGTACACCCCGTATTGCCAATGCCTTGTTGCGCAGGGTTCGTGACTTTGCGCAGATAAAAGGCGATGGCAACATAGACATTCAAATTGCCCAGTACGCCCTGAATGCCCTACATGTAGATGCCCATGGGCTCGATGAAATGGACAACAAAATCCTGAGTACGATCATCGATAAGTTCAAAGGCGGTCCGGTAGGTATCAGTACCCTGTCTACGGCGGTAGGGGAAAATGCAGAAACCATTGAGGAAGTATATGAACCTTTTTTGATACAGGAAGGTTTTATCATGCGTACGCCACGGGGTAGGGAAGTGACTGACCTGGCTTATCGCCACCTGGGAAGGACCCAAGAACCTGGTCAGGAAGCGCTTTTTTGACAAGTTATGACCGCAGTTTTTTAATAGAAAGCATCACTCCTATGAAAGTACAACAACTCTTTACCGGTTGCCTGGCAGAAATGGCTTATTACATCGTTTCCAATGGGGAAGCCGCCATCGTTGATCCTTTACGAGAGACCGCCCCTTATCTCGCACTGGCCAGCGCCGACAATGCCAAAATCAAATACATCTTCTTGACCCATTTTCATGCCGATTTCGTGTCCGGTCATGTGGACCTGGCAAGGGAAACCGGAGCGTCCATTGTTCTCGGTCCAACGGCCACCGCCGCCTTTGACATGCACCAGGGAAAAGACGGGGAA
Source organism: Lutibacter sp. (assembly GCA_030748365.1). Classification (GTDB taxonomy): domain Bacteria; phylum Bacteroidota; class Bacteroidia; order Flavobacteriales; family Flavobacteriaceae; genus Lutibacter. The sequence goes on along the minus strand of JASMME010000235.1, from coordinate 1,346 downwards.
CGTTTCCCCCTGGGTGCGGTTTCCATCGAATTGCTACATACCCCCGGCCATACCATGGAGTCTGTTTCCTACGTACTGATCGATGAAGTAGGGAAGAAGCATTGCGTTTTTACGGGAGATTGCCTGTTTATTGGCGATGTCGGTCGCCCAGACTTGGCGGTAAACAAATCAATGAGCCAGGAGGACCTCGCGGGTCATTTGTTTGATTCTCTCCGCAATAAGCTAATGCCCCTACCTGATGACATCCTCGTCTATCCAAACCACGGAGCCGGTTCTGCCTGTGGTAAAATGATGAGCAAAGAAACCTATGATACCCTGGGCAACCAAAAGCGGCACAATTATGCCCTACGGGCTGATATGAGCCGGGAAGATTTTATCCGTGAAGTGAGCACGGGTTTGACAAAACCACCTCAGTACTTCCCCAAGAATGTACAGATGAACAAAGGTGTCAACCAATCCATAGATACCCTCCTAAGAAAGGGAACCACCGCCATTACCCCAGCGCAGTTTAAACAACTGTCCTCCCAGGAAAATATCCTGGTCATCGATACCCGTTCTGTCGAGGTGGTGGAACAAGGAACGGTACCAGGAGCCTGGTTTATTGGTATTGACGGTGCATTTGCACCCTGGGTCGGTACCCTGGTTGCATCACTTGAACAGGAAATTATTTTTATATGCGATCCTGGAAGAGTGCAGGAGGTCGTCACACGATTTGCCCGTGTGGGTTACGATGCCGTATCGGGTTTTCTCGATGGAGGCATGGAAGCCTGGCAGGCGGCAGGCTATCCTGTTGAGTCCTTTCAATCGGTTACAGCAGACCGCTTTGCTAAGAAGCTAAAAACTGGAAAGGCCGGCACGGTACTCGATGTCCGCAAGGCCTCGGAATACGCATCAGAACACGTCCAGGGGGTCGCCAATTTCCCCTTGGATTACTTACTTACCAACCTGTCCAAGATCGATCCAGACCAGACCTATACCCTGCATTGCCTGGGTGGCTATCGGTCGTTGATTGCGTCCTCAATATTCAAGGCCCGGGGCATTTCACAAGTAACCCATGTAACAGGTGGTTTTAAGGCCATCAAACAAGCAGCGGTTGCCCTCACCGACTATATATGCCCAACCACTCTTTTATAGTGGCTGGTTGTTTTTGGGGAATGGAGAATGGGTTTTTATAGAGCGTCTTGATTTTTTGGTTCGTTTTATCAAGACAAAATGAACAAAAGAAACATAACAAGAAAGATGTATTTTTCTTTTCTCTTTTTTGCTTACCAAGAGAAAGGATTAAAAAGCCTTTTTTAGCGGGTTATTTTGAGACTAAAATGGTCTTAACACCGTTCGCAAAACTT
>JASMME010000234.1 GCA_030748365.1 Lutibacter sp. | reverse complement strand
CATTACCCTGGAAGCTACCTTGTTGACGTGCTGCCCGCCGGGTCCGCTGCTTCTGACGGCTTTGAACACAAGCTCTTTTAGAAGGATGTGCTTGTCCAAGTCAGCCCTGTTTTTCGTTGGCTTCCAATGGTTTTAGAGGGCTTGACAATAGCTTGTCAATAGCCTTTACGGCTTGTGAAAGCCTCGTTTGCTGGTCTCCTTTGAGGAGTATATAGGGTCGGTGGTAGCGTTGGAGGGTGCTTTCAAAGGCACGGAACATGTCTAGGCGCTGGTCTGGCCGGTCTCTTAGGTCATCTTCCACCCAGGGCGTATCGATATAGGTAAGCAGGTACAGGTCATAGGTATTAGTCAGGGCCGCTTTTTCCAGTTCAGGATCAACATAGCCCCCGTAATATTCTTCCGAATAGACCTTGGTCTCCAACAGGTCGGTATCGCAGACCAGGAGGGGGCCGGCCTTTTGTACGAGCTCGTTTTCCAGGGCCATCTGGCCATAGGCAATGGGCATCAGGTCTTTATATTCGCAGGTACAGCGTTCGTTGTTCCACTTGTTTTGTAGGTATTCACGGGCGTATTCAGGTGTCCAGACCGTATTGTAATGCCTGGCCAGTTGCTTGGAGAGGGTGGTCTTTCCGGTACTCTCGGGTCCAAATAATACGACCTTTACTTTGTCTGTACTGTGTTGTCTAAGTGTTTTTTCCATGCCAGGTAGCCTTGTATGGCTAAAATAGTAAAAATTAAATATTGAAGGGATAACATTCCAAGCCCCCTATAGGCGTAGAGGGGAACCGTAATGATATCTCCGAGGACCCAGAGGACCCAGCTTTCTAGTTTTTTGTTCGCCATATACCACATGGCGGTAAAAAAGATCCCAGAGCTTACGATGTCTATATAATTGACCAGTTCCAGGGGTTTTCCAAAGCCTTTGTAAACAGCGTAGGTTACCCCCATGGTTATCAAAAAGAAGCCGGTGCCTACCCAGGTTTCTTTGCGATTGATTCTCGAAATTTTCACCAGTACCTGGTCGTTCTTTTTACGGGCCCAGTTGTAACAACCGTACAGGCACATAGCCGAATAGTATAAGTTCAAAATAATATACCCAAAATACGCAGCTTTGTAGAGCAGGTAAACCGTAATGGTTGTAGCAACCAGCCCTGTTGGATATACCAGGATACGGGCTTTTTTGGCATAGACCACGCTGATGATCCCAAAGGCAAAAGCCAGGGCTTCCAGCAGGATCCATAGGGGAGGGGTGTTGCGATAGGCTTCGAGGAAAAAGTGTAGGAAGTCAGTCATGTGCTGTGGTGGCTAAGGCGCAGACGAGGATATGATCCTCTAGTGGCTCAAATTGAATTTCATACTTGTTTTGCTGGATACCTGTACAAAGCCGGCCTGTGGTTTTTTGGTCATCCAGTCTAAAGGGCTCGATGCACAGTTGCTCTTTGAAATTGAGCCCGCCATACGGATAGATTTTATAAAGGGCCTCTTTGGCTCCCCAGATAACGGTCAGTTGTGCCAGTGGGTCATCAGAGGGGCAGAGTGATTCTTTCTCCGGATGGACAAACTTATGGCGGATCTTCGCTATTTTGGGGCGCTTTTTTTCCACATCCACTCCAATTTCCTGCTCGCTAACCGCCAAGGCAGCGAATCCAAAAGAATGGCTGATGGATACGTATTTTTGGTCCTTTAAATGGGGTTTGCCTCGATCGTCATAAAAGAGGTCAGCGTCGGTGTAACCAGCTATTTTTAAGAGTTGCCGAACACTTTTATAGGCCTGTTTTTGGGCTTCGCTCCTCATCGCCAGCAATTTGTGTTGGCTGCGTTCGGTCAGTGCAATGCCTTCAGACAGGCAGTCTTCAGCTCCTATCTTCCACAGGTACACGGTGCTATACTGGTTCGGATGTAATATTTTATAAAAAGGCATATAATTTCAAAGGTATTTTGTAATTTTGCCACGGACTTCAAATGAGGTCCATTTCGTTGTCCTAACGAGCAACAAATTTACTAAATATGAGTACAGCAACCAGCACTTATGTGAAATATAAGGTAAAAGACATCAGCCTGGCCGATTGGGGTCGTAAGGAGATCCGTCTGGCTGAGGCAGAGATGCCTGGGTTGATGCGTTTACGGGAAGAGTACAAAGATGCCCAACCGCTGAAAGGCGCCCGTATTGCCGGTTGTTTACACATGACCATTCAAACCGCGGTACTGATTGAAACCCTGGTAGCCCTGGGCGCTGAAGTGACCTGGAGTTCCTGTAATATCTTTTCTACCCAGGACCATGCGGCGGCGGCCATCGCAGCTGCCGGTATATCCGTATACGCCTGGAAAGGGATGACGGAAGCAGAATTTGACTGGTGCATTGAACAGACCCTGTACTTTGGAGAAGCGAAAAAACCCCTTAACCTGATCCTGGACGACGGCGGAGACCTGACCAATATGGTCTTAGACAACTACCCCGCACTTGCTGCCGGTATCAATGGCCTCTCTGAAGAGACCACTACTGGGGTACACCGACTGTACGATCGTATGAAGGCAGGTACCCTACCCATGCCCGCGATCAACGTCAATGATTCGGTGACCAAATCCAAGTTCGATAACAAATACGGCTGTAGAGAAAGCGCTGTAGACGCCATCCGTAGGGCCACAGACCTTATGCTGGCCGGGAAACGCGTGGTGGTATGCGGTTATGGAGATGTAGGCAAAGGCACGGCTGCTTCCTTTAGGGGGGCTGGCGCCATTGTGACCGTTACCGAAATAGACCCGATTTGCGCCCTGCAAGCCGCCATGGACGGATTTGAAGTAAAGAAATTAAGCACGGTGATTGGCAAGACCGATATCGTGATTACCACCACCGGTAATAAAGACATTGTACAGGCCTCACATTT
>JASMME010000233.1 GCA_030748365.1 Lutibacter sp. | reverse complement strand
CTGGAGGGTGGCTCTGCTTGGGGAGGGGGGATTATTATCGCGACCCTGGAGGGTTGGGGGCCCTGGGGGGGGGGGGTAACGCGGCCCCAACTCCTATAATTTGTCCCCATATAAATTTACTTAAAAAATGTGCTCTTCCTGGGACCCCCCTTTTACTACGTCGACCTTGCAACAGGAAGCTTCTAGGAAATTGTATTTCCCGGTTGCCAAGACCATGATGATCGCACAGCGATTGTACGAGGCAGGTCTGATTACCTATATGAGAACCGACAGCGTAAACCTATCTGAAGACGCTAAAAACGATGCCAGAGAAGCCATTGGCAAGCTGTATGGAGCGGCCTACAGTAGCCCCAGAAATTACCGAACCCGTTCTAAGGGAGCCCAGGAAGCGCATGAGGCCATCAGGCCTACCGATATGGGGCGCCAGTCTATTGCCATAGACCGTGATCAAGACCGTTTATACGAATTGATTTGGAAAAGGACCATCGCTTCCCAGATGAGTGATGCAGCGCTCGAGCGCACGAATGTCAGCATTGGCGTGTCAACAGCGAAAGCGGTGTTTACAGCCAAAGGCGAAATGATCAAATTCGACGGATTCCTAAAGCTCTACTTAGAAGGTACGGACAACGAAGAGGAAGAACAGTCCGGCATGCTACCCCTTATGAACGAGGGAGATACGCTTTCCAATAATTTTATGACGGCTACGGAACGGTATACGAAAGCACCGTACAGGTTTACGGAAGCGTCCCTGGTTAAACGACTTGAAGAACTCGGCATCGGACGTCCTTCTACTTATGCCCCTACCATTTCTACCATACAACGTAGGGAATATGTGGTAAAGGGTGCTGCTGAGGGGATTGACAGAAACTATATACAGTTGCAATTGGTCGACGGCCTTGTCTCAGAAAACGTACTGACTGAAAAGGTAGGATCAGACAAAGGTAAATTGATGCCTACGGATGTCGGAAATGTGGTCAACGATTTTCTGGTCCAGCATTTTGAAGACATCCTAGATTATGGATTTACTGCCAGGGTAGAAACAGAATTTGATGACATAGCAGAAGGGAAGGAAGACTGGATAGCCATGATTCGGAATTTTTACGGAACATTCAACCCCTTGGTCGAGGATGTCTCTGTCAATGCCTCTAGGGCCAAAGGTGAGCGTCTGCTCGGGATTGATCCTGCCAGTGGGAAAAATGTATATGCCCGGCTTGGAAGGTTTGGGCCAATGGTACAGATTGGGGAGGCTTCTGATGAGGAAAAACCCCGTTTTGCCAGTTTGCGCAATGGGCAAACCCTCACGTCTGTTAGCTTTGAAGAAGCCTTAGAGCTCTTTCAACTTCCCAAAAAGATCGGTGTGCTGGAAGAGCAGGAAATCATCGTTGCTATTGGGCGTTTTGGGCCCTATATCAAATATGATAAAATGTATGTTTCCATTCCCAAAGAGGAGGATCCGATGACCTTGCAACTGGACCGCGCCATTGAATTGATTCAAGAGAAACAACGGGCCGACGCACCAATTGCCCATTACGAGCAACTGCCGGTGCAAAAGGGGGTAGGTCGTTTCGGACCTTTTATCAAGTGGAACGGTTCCTTTATCAACGTGCCCAAAAAATACGATTTTGACCATTTATCGCAGGCAGACATTGCCGAACTTATTGAGCAAAAGAAGCAGAAGGATATAGAAAAAATTATACACCACTGGGAAGAGGAAGGTATCCGGGTAGAAAAAGCACGCTGGGGGCGTTCCAATATTATCAAGGGAAAGGTAAAGATCGAATTGGCTAAAACCGTGGATGCTGCAGCACTTACCTTAGAGGAGGTAAAATCCTTATTAGAGAAACAGACAAAAAAGAAAAAAACAAGCAAACGCAGGTCATCCAACAAGTAATTTTGTACATTTAGCACTCACTTATAAAAAAATGCTCTATGCATATTGATTGTCTTACGCCTGTGGATGATGTGCTCTTGGCGCAGGCAAAGATGCAGGTCAACCAGCCACTGGGTCAGCGCATCAAGATCAATACCCTTTCTGAAGGTTTTCCGGATCTGAGCGAGGTGAAGATTGTCATAGTGGGTGTTAGGGAGGACAGGGCGACTGAAGGAAATGATGGTACCGGCCAATGTTTGGACGAGATTCGGAGAGAGTTGTATAAGTTGTATCCCGGAAACTGGCCTGTACAAGTGGCCGATCTCGGAGATATTCAGCAAGGCAGCACCATCGAAGATACCTATTTTGCCCTGAGAGAACTACTTGTGTTCCTGATTAAAAAGAACCTTATTCCCGTTGTAATAGGCGGTGGTCAGGATTTAACCTATCCCAATTACCGGGCCTATGACCAGTTAGAACAAACGGTCAACCTGGTAGCCATTGACAACCAGTTCAACATAGGCACCATTGAAGAGGCGTTGAGTTCCAGGTCTTACCTCAGCAAGATCATTATGAACAAGCCCAACAATCTTTTCAATTATAGTAATATAGGTTATCAGACCTATTTTAATTCCCAAGAAGAGATCGACCTGTTGGAAAGTCTTTTTTTTGAAGCCTATCGCCTGGGAGCTGTTAAAAATGACCTTCAGTTGGTGGAGCCTGTATTGCGCGATGCAGACATTGTTAGTCTGAACCTCTCATCGGTAAAAAAGGCAGATGCCCCGGCAAACAACAACGCCACGCCCAATGGATTCAACGGCGCTGAGATTTGTGCCATTGCCAGGTATGCTGGTATCAGTGATAAGGTATCGTCCTTTGGTATATACGAATACAACCATAGAGCAGAGGTAGCAAAAGACTATACAAAGGCTACAGAAGAACTAATCGTATTACTACGAGCAAACCAACATAACCTAAACTTCCAATCTTGATTTGGTTATCTGAAAAGATTATGAATGCCACAAGCA
>JASMME010000232.1 GCA_030748365.1 Lutibacter sp. | reverse complement strand
ACCCGAGGAGGTAGTTGACCAGCATCATCAACACGATATATACTTGTAGTGATCCAAAGGACCTGAACACACTTTTAAGGCTGGGGCGCAAGCCATATACATAGGTGGCGTAGAGCATAAATACCACCAGGCCGGCATGTACCATCCAATACCGCAAAAAGATATGGTGTGGAAAGCCATTTTGTAGGTCTGGTGTGATAATCGCCTGTAGGGTACCGGCAAAAACCCAAAACAGCAACACCTCGTAATAGCTTTTTTTACGGGTCAGTGACAGCAGGGGCATACCCAGCGCCATGATGTTGCACAGGTGTAGTGGAAGGTCTTTCTGAACGTTGAAACCATAGAGATAACTTTTTAACAGGGTAGAGATGACTATGGTGAGTGTCAGCGAAAAAGCAAATATATTCCCAATCCGTATTTGTCTTCGCTTGGGTAGTTTCCTGGCCCAGCGGATCAGCAGGGTGCCTGCAAACCCAAAGAACAGGATGGCCAACAGGTGCTGTAGGCCAAACAGCACAAAATCCTGGTTGTCTTTAAAAAAAGAATGTTCGGTCAGCAGGGGTATCACGCTACCAAATATACTAAAATTTATGGCTTTTGTTGATCACACTTCCGAAGCGGGCTTTAATCCTTATTCTTCTGGGTGATTTGGCGACTTAATTCCCTTATATTTGCAGAAATTTATTGTATGAACATTACTTTTGTACTCATAGGGCTTGCTTTGTTGATTTTGGGCGGCAACTGGCTGTTACAATCGGCAGTCGGTTTTTCCCTGCGCTTGCAAATCCCGAAGATTGTGATTGGGATGACGGTGGTTTCCTTAGCCACCTCGGCACCCGAACTAATCGTTAGCATTCAGTCAGCCCTAGAAGGACATGCAGACATCGCCCTGGGCAATGTAATAGGTTCTAATATTGCCAACCTGGGATTGGTACTGGCCATTACCATCCTTATTGCCGATATACAGGTCAAAGAAAGTTTTTATAAGACTGATTGGCCAGTGATGATGCTCGCTTCGGTACTCCTATATCTTTTTATCGCCTTTGACGGGGTCCTGAGTCGTTGGGAAGGGCTGCTTTTGTTTGCCCTGTTGATTGTTGTCATCATTTACCTGCTCAGGTACCAGACCAGTGCCGTGGTAGATGAAATGCCTGGGGATGATAAACCCCTTCCCTTATACCAAGACCTGCTCTACTTGGTCTTAGGCGGTGTTGGGCTCTTTGCCGGGTCTGAGCTCTTGATAACAGGGGCGGTGGGGATGGCCACGGAACTCCAGGTAAGTGAGCGTATCATCGGGATTACGGTGGTGTCCATAGGAACAAGTATCCCCGAATTGGCCGCTTCAGTGATTGCCATACTAAAAAAAGAGAAAGCCATTTCCCTGGGCAACCTGATTGGATCAAATATGTTCAATATCCTAGCGGTACTAGGCATAACCTCTATGATTACCCCTATAAGTGTGGGAGATCCACGTTTGCTAAGCCACGACATCTTCTGGATGCTAGGGATCGCCTTATTGGTCTTTCCGCTGGTGTTTGGTCCGGTACGTATGAAACTCACCTGGAAAGAAGGATTGCTATTGCTGACACTCTATACCGTGTTTATCTATACGATGGTTGTGCCTTCTTAAATAAGAAATAGACTATAAAAAAAAGACCTTCTGAATCAGAAGGTCTTTTTTATAGGGTCTTAGTTGGCTATTATTAAGGCGCCTTTTACGGTCTTGATAATTCTTCCCGCTATTTTATAAGGATCTCCGTTGGAAGAAGGCCTTCTGTCTTCCAGCCAGCCTTTCCAACCTTGTTCAACCGTCATGATTGGAATTCGGATAGAAGCACCCCGGTCAGAAACACCAAAACTAAAGTCTGTAATCGCGGCTGTTTCGTGGTCTCCGGTCAACCTCTTATGATTGTCTGCTCCGTAGACGGCGATGTGTTCCTCCACTAGTGGTCGGAAAGATTCACAAATCATTTCGTAGGTAGCCTTGTCGCCACAGGTTCTCAGGGTATTGTTTGAGAAATTGGCATGCATACCGGATCCGTTCCAATCCGTCGCACCCAATGGTTTTGGATGCCAGTTGATGGCCAGTCCGTACGCTTCACCCAATCGTTCCAGTAGGTAGCGTGCTACCCAAATTTCGTCACCCGCCTGTTTGGCACCTTTGGCAAAACACTGGAACTCCCACTGTCCTGCAGCCACCTCGGCATTGATTCCTTCGATGTTGATCCCAGATTCGATGCACAAGTCGATATGTCTTTCCACCATTTCCCGGCCAAAAGCATTCTTGGCGCCTACGGAGCAGTAGAATTGTCCCTGGGGTGTTTGGTCCCTGGGAAAGCCCAACGGAAGGTTGGTCTCAGGATCCCATAAAAAATATTCTTGTTCAAAGCCGAACCAAAAGTCATTGTCATCGTCATCAATGGTAGCCCTGCCGTTGCTTATGTGGGGGGTGCCGTCTGCATTCAACACCTCGGTCATTACCAAATAGCCGTTTTTGCGTGCAGGATCCGGATAGATCGCTACAGGTTTTAGCAGACAGTCTGAAGAATTGCCTTCCGCTTGTTGTGTTGAACTTCCGTCAAAAGACCACATAGGACAGTCTTCCAGCTTCCCGCTAAAACCGTCTTCGATCTTTGTTTTACTTCTTAAACTCGCTGTTGGCTGATAGCCGTCCAACCAGATGTACTCTAATTTTGATTTGCTCATAACCGAATTAACTTTATTGAAAGTAATAATAATTTGAAACAAAAGTAATAAAAATGTACAATACCATATATAAAATAGGGGTACAAATTTAAATTTAGCGTATATTTTTATTGAAACCCTATTTTTTTAGGGGGGTAATTAAAAAATAACGCAATAGTCTGGGGGAAATTTGACAAATCAATATCCTAAAAAAATACGTATCTTC
>JASMME010000231.1 GCA_030748365.1 Lutibacter sp. | reverse complement strand
AGTTAATCATAGCAAAGAGTAGGTCGCCAAATTCCGCTTCGGCACCATCCGTATTTCCTTTTGCTACTTCGGTATTGAATTCGGAAAGTTCTTCCTGTACCTTTTCCCATACCTGAGAAGGGTTTTCCCAGTCAAAACCCACCCCGGAAACCTTGTCCTGAATTCTGTGGGCTTTTACCAGTGCAGGCAAGGATTTTGGCACCCCTTCCAACACGGATTTTTTCCCTTCTTTCATCTTTAGCTTTTCCCAGTTCTTTTTTACATCCTCTTCGTTTTCAACAGCGATGTCCCCGTAAATATGTGGGTGTCTATGGATGAGTTTTTCCGCGATGGCATGGGCCACGTCAGCGATGTCAAAATCCTGGGTTTCTGACCCTATTTTGGCATAGAAAAAAATATGAAGCAGCAAGTCACCCAATTCATTTTTAACCCCTTCCAGGTCCTTGTCAAGAATGGCATCCCCCAGTTCGTATGTTTCCTCTATGGTCAGGTGACGGAGTGACTGAAGGGTTTGTTTTTGATCCCAGGGACATTTGGCGCGTAGTTCGTCCATAATGTCTAGTAAGCGGTCCAAGGCTTTTAGTTGCTGTTCGCGGCGCTTCATGTTTGGGCCTTTTCTTTTTCGGTTTCTTCTACCGTTGAAAAATCAACTTGGTTGGCTGCCAGTATATGGTACCACTGTAGCACTTTTTTGATATTGGAGGTATAGACGCGTTCCTCGTCAAAATCAGGAAGGACTTCCCGGAAATAAGCGAGTAGTTTTTGACTGTTTTCCCGGTGACTCAGGGGCTCTTGACCTCCTTCTTTTTCCGCGATATTTTGTAAAACCACGCGTAGGGGAACCTCTTCTTCATAGGTATAGATGGCAATTTCGTTTAAGGCACTCAACTGCTGTAATTGATTGACAGGAAATTTCTTGTCGTCTAGTAGTGATTGTACAATAACGCCTGTTTTTGAACGCGCTTTGATTTCGTATAGGCCGGGTTTTCCGTTGATAGCTACGATGTCTTTAAAGTCCATATGAATTAGTTTCGTTTTGATAAGGGGAACCTCATTCGGTAATCGGCCCGTACCTTTCCTTTTGATATATTATCGAGTTTTTTTCTTAGCAATCGCTTTTTTAAAGAGGCGATCTTATCGGTAAATAAAATCCCTTCAATATGGTCGTACTCGTGTTGTATTACCCTGGCGGCCAATCCGCTGATTGTTTCCCGGTGGGCTATAAACTGCGCGTCGTAGTATTCGATGGTAATGGTCTCTTGTCGGGATACTTCTTCCCTAATATCGGGAATACTTAGGCAACCTTCGTTAAAGGACCAGTGTTCGCCGCTTTCTTCCACAATCCGGGCATTGATAAATACCTTGTGAAAGTTTTTGAGGAATGATTGTTCTTCTTTATCGAGATCAGGATCTTCCGCAAAAGGAGCGGTGTCCACCAGGAACAACCTGATTGCTTTGCCAATTTGGGGGGCAGCCAGGCCAACCCCTTGCGCATGCCTCATGGTTTCCTCCATATCAGCAATCAAACCCTCCAAATTCGGATAGTCTTTGTCAATGGCTTTGCCTACTTTTCGCAACACGGGATCGCCATAGGCTACAATCGGTAAAATCATATACTCGTTTCTAGGTTTGCAAAACTACGAAAGATCACAGGAATATTAAAATATTCCTCCCTTACTATCTCGACAGGAGATAGGATTGTAAGATAAGGGTGGCACTGATTTCATCAACCAAGGCTTTGTTTTGACGGTGTTTCTTTTTTAGGCCGGTATCAACCATGCTTCGAACAGCCATTTTAGAAGTAAAGCGCTCATCTACCCGCACAATCGGAATCTTTGGAAAAGTTTTTGATAATTTCGCTACAAAAGGTTTGATGAATTGTTCGCTTTCACTGGGGCTGTTGTCCAGCTTTCTGGGTTCCCCTACGACAAATACCTCTACCGTTTCTTTCTTTAAGTAGTCTTGAAGGTAGGCAAATATAGAGTTGGTTTCAACGGTTGTCAGGCCGGAAGCAATGATATGCAAATCATCCGTGACAGCCAGGCCTGTCCTTTTTTTCCCGTAGTCAAAAGCTAAAATACGTCCCAAATGGCTAACAGATCAATTAAATTTGTGCAAATTTACTTATTTTATATCACATCCGTTTATTAGTGATATATTTGCCCCAAACAGCATTGATTGAGTATGGAAACACTGAGAAAATCTATAGAGAACGCCTGGGGTGACCGTTCCCTATTACAGGAGGATAGTACCCGTGAGGCCATCCGGTCTGTGGTGGATTTATTGGATACCGGTACCCTGCGGGTGGCCGAACCCGGCCCAGATGGTTGGCAGGTAAACGAATGGGTAAAAAAGGCCGTGGTGTTGTATTTTCCCATTCAATCAATGCAAACACAGAAAGTAGGTATCTTTGAGTACCACGATAAGATTCCCTTAAAAACTGATTATAAAGAAAAGGGTGTTCGTGTGGTTCCCCATGCAGTGGCCAGGCACGGGGCTTATATTTCCAAAGGAACCATCCTGATGCCGAGTTATGTGAATATCGGTGCCTATGTCGATGAAGGGACGATGGTAGATACCTGGGCAACGGTTGGTAGTTGTGCTCAAATAGGAAAGAATGTTCATCTAAGTGGTGGTGTTGGCATTGGAGGGGTTTTAGAACCATTACAAGCCTCACCAGTAATTATTGAGGACGATGTTTTTGTGGGTTCTCGCTGTATTGTTGTGGAAGGCGTCCATGTAGAAAAAGAAGCCGTTTTAGGAGCGGGTGTTGTTTTGACGATGAGCACTAAGATCATCGATGTAACAGGTGATGAGCCTGTTGAGATGAAAGGGCGTGTTCCTGCGCGTTCTGTGGTCATTCCAGGCAGCTATAAAAAACAATTTCCAGCAGGAGAATACAATGTACCCTGTGCCATGATTATTGG
>JASMME010000230.1 GCA_030748365.1 Lutibacter sp. | reverse complement strand
CATTATACTGATTACAAAGTACTTGTTTACTATATAAATCGCATCCGTATACTTAATGTTGATTTTATAGGTTTTATTCTAAAAATGGCTTTACAATGTAAATTCTAAGCAAGGTTTATTTGCTTTATTATTAAAATAAAGTAGCTTGTTAGCCGTTGTTGTTTGACAGGTCCTTTATTTCGGAGTCCTGAAATTAATAGAAAAATTGCTTTTAAAATAGACCGTCATCTGTGTTGAGATCACCCAATACGATTTTCGGCTATATCCTTCGCCAAGCTAAAAAAATTGTACAGATGATAGTAATTATAGTAACCAGTATATTGGTGACACTTTTCCTTCTAACTAATATTCTCAAAAAAAAAAACTCGTTCTTCTAGCTTCGATAACTACATATCGGAGGATGTAGACTTAGACAATCGACCCGGAGAAATAAGGGCAAAAAAAACTTTTGAAGGAAAACTCACTGAGTCAGGAAACGAGCACATAAAGAAAAAACCAACCGGTGATTCACTGGAACAGTAGGCAAACACACGCAAATTCTACAAAAAACCGCTAACTTGTTTCGTAACGTGTAACCTCACGGTCGTAGAAATCACTGGCAGCAGCGATTAGGGAGGCCACCTCTTGGGTGAGCGCTTCCTGGTCTTGGCCTTGGAAATCCTCAAACCATTCGATTTCGTCATCGACCAGGTTGATGATAAAGCGTGGAAATTGGGTGTGGATGACAAAAATAGCATCGGGATGATCGGTATGGTCACCGAGTAGAAATTCTGGTAAGTTCATGGTTTTTTTGTATGAGTTTATGGGATAAAAAATGAAATCGTAAGAGCAACATAGCAGCGGAAGCACTTAAGGCCACCAACAAGCCAATCCATACACCATAAGGGCCCCACTCAAGGTATAAGCCCAGACAATAGCAGATGGGAAAACCGATCAACCAATAAGCGACAAAGGTCAGCAAGGAAGGTATCTTAACATCCTGTAAGCCACGAAGCGCGCCCAGTACCACCGCCTGAAGACCATCAGAGAGTTGAAATAAGGCTGCGATAACCAATAAGCTGGAAGCAGTAGCTATGACCGTATCGTTGTCGGTAAACATCAAGGGAAGCTGGTCTTTGAACAACAAAAAACCGATGGAAAAGCTACCCATGATTACAACAATCAACATAAAATTAGAGAAAGCAATCCGCCTGAGTGCAGGAAAATCTTTCAGCCCTTTTTGATTGCCGACCCTGATGGTGGTGGCTGCACCAAGCCCAACGGCAATCATAAAGGTGGTAGAGGCCAATTTCAGGGCAATTTGATTGGCTGCCTGGGCCAGTGCACCAAAGGTACCTGCTAGCAAGACAGAGGCAGTGAACAATCCTACTTCAAAAAGCACCTGCAGGGCCGTGGGAAAACCCAAACTGAGAATCTTCTTTAATTCCGCCAGCCTAAAGTCATGTATCCTAAGCCATTGCATATAAGGGGAAAACCTGTCTTTTCCTGACAAAAGCCAATAGATAAAAAATACCATTGAAACCCTCGATACCAGGGTGCCGATAGCAGCCCCAACAATCTCCAGCCTTGGAAAAAACCACAGACCGTAAATAAGCACCCAATTTAATAAGACGTTTAGCAGGTTTGCAAGTACTGTAGCATACATGGCATACCGGGTCTGGGACAACCCGTCTGTAAATTGTTTATAACTTTGAAAGACCATTAGGGGTATCATAGAAATCGCCACAATTTCATAGTAGGGAATGGCCAATAGTACCACCTCTTCAGGTTGGTCTAAATGGTACAAAACGGGTTTGATCAGAAGTAACATTCCGAACATGGCTAGCCCCATTAGACTGTTCAATACCAGACCGTGCTGAAAAATACGCCTACCACTGCCTAGCTCTCCTGCCCCTTCCGACTCGGCAATCAGGGGTGTAATGGCCAGGGAAAAACCAATACCAATGGCCAGGGCAATAAATACCAGGCTGTTACCCAAAGAAGTGGCTGCCAGCGACACAGGCCCCAACCTTCCCACCATGATATCGTCGATCAATCCAACCAATAAATGGCCCAAAGAGCCCAACATAACTGGCGCCGCCAATTGGAGGTTTTTTTTAAATTCTGAGGTGTAAATACGTATGTTCAAGGCTTCTCTTTGATTTGCCTGCGCAAGTTAACAGAAAAAAACGGACGGCATACAGGGCATGCGTAAAAGCCACATAAATAAAATCTATATGCAAATAAATTATTGAAATAAGGCCTTGAGAAAAAAAAGGATTTATTGTGTACATTTGTGGTATCAATCATAAAAATCAATCACTTTAATTAGAAAAAAAATGGCGGTATTAGTTGGAAAAAAAGCACCAAAATTCACGGCACAGGCGGTGGTAAACGGCGGAGAATTTGTAGAAAATTACTCCTTGGAACAATTCGAAGGAAAGCAATATGTGATCCTATTTTTTTACCCCAAAGACTTCACCTTTGTCTGCCCTACAGAGTTGTTTGCCTTCCAAGAAAAGCTGGCAGATTTCGAGCAGCGAAATGTGGCGGTAGTTGCTGTGTCTACTGATACGGAACAATCACACTGGGGATGGCTACAAATGCCTAAGAACAAGGGTGGTATTGAAGGGGTTACCTACCCCCTGGTAGCGGATACAAACAAAACAATTTCAAAGAATTACGATGTGCTGGCAGGCGACTTTTATTACGATGACAATGACGAACTCCAGGCAATGGGAGAACTCATTGCTTACCGAGGTTTGTTCCTGATTGACAAAGAAGGGATTGTACGCCACCAGGTGGTGAATGACTTACCTTTGGGGAGGAATGTTGACGAAGCCTTGAGGATGGTCGATGCCTTACAATTCAATGAAAAGCACGGCGAGGCTTGTCCAGCAAACTGGCAGGCCGACAAGGAAGGACTGACAACCACCCATGAAGGGATTGCTGAC
>JASMME010000022.1:3631-11552 GCA_030748365.1 Lutibacter sp. | reverse complement strand
AGATTATATGGATCAACTCAACCTACCTAAAGGAGCCGCGTGAGTCAGGGAGTCATTGCTCGGCGCTACGCCAAGGCCTTAATAAATTTGGCAGAAAAAGAAAAGGCAGCGGCGGAAAAAGTGCTGCAAAAAGGAAGCGAAAGCGTTGATTTCTGTTTGCTCCAATAACTTTATAAAAAAAGCGGCTCATAGCCGCTTTTTTTTATACCGTCGGCTCATAAGCCTTAGGCCCTATAATCCGACAAGGTCTTGGTAATGATGGAAACACAATCTAGTAACTGGGTTTTGTTCATGACCAGGGGCGGTGCAAAACGAATGATGTTTCCATGGGTGGGCTTGGCCAGCAAACCGTTGTCACGCAAACGCAAACAAATTTCCCAGGCGGTGTTACTCGTGGGCGTATCGTTGATTACGATGGCATTTAAAAGCCCCTTACCTCGTACTTCCCGCACCAAGTCGCAGGTATCAATAAAAGTAGATAGCTCACTTCTGAACAGTTCACCCAAAGCTGCCGCATTTTCAGCAAGCTTTTCTTCTTTAACGACATCTAGGGCCGCCATGGCTACAGCACAGGCCAAGGGATTTCCACCAAAAGTAGATCCGTGCTGACCGGGCCTAATGACCTTCATAATTGTATCAGCTGCCAGTACAGCAGACACTGGGTATACCCCGCCACTGAGCGCTTTCCCCAATATCAGTATATCAGGCTGTACCTGTTCGTGATGGACTGCCAATAATTCACCAGTACGGGCCACACCGGTTTGTACCTCATCTGCTATAAACAACACGCCATATTGCTCACAAAGGGCTTTGGCGCCAGACAAATAACCTTCGGAAGGCACATGTACCCCGGCTTCTCCCTGAATTGGTTCCACCAAAAATCCAGCGATATGTTCGTGGTTTTTTAAAGCGGTTTCCAGGGCGGTCAAAGAATCGTATTCAATCTTGATAAAACCCCCAGTATATGGACCGAAGTTTTTACGGGCTTCCTCATCGTTGGAGAAGGAAATAATCGTAGTGGTACGGCCGTGAAAATTATTGTTACAAACAATGATCTTTGCCTGGTCTTCGGGAATACCTTTTTGCTCATAAGCATATTTTCGACAAAGTTTTAGGGCCGTTTCTACGGCCTCTGCTCCAGTGTTCATCGGTAAGACCTTGTCAAACCCAAAATACTGGGTCAGGTATTGCTCGTATTGACCGAGCTGGTCATTGTAAAAGGCCCTAGAGGTAAGGGTTAGTTCAGCTGCCTGCGCTTGCAAAGCACCGATAATCTTGGGGTGGCAATGGCCCTGGTTGACGGCAGAATAGGCCGATAAAAAATCATAGTACTGTTGTCCGTCTACGTCCCATACATAGACGCCCTCTCCCCTGTTCAATACCACGGGAAGCGGGTGATAGTTGTGTGCACCATACTTGTCTTCCAGATCAATCGCCTGCTGTGACAAGGTTCTGTCATTTACACTCATTAAAAATAATTTTTGAATTTAACTTCACCATTCCTGCTTTGAAGGAGAGAAATCACCCTGCTAGTGGTCCGCAAATTACAAAATATTTTAACAAAAATCTTCAATTTTGACCTACTAATCAATTCCTTTAAGGACTCATTACTCCTAATAATTATTTTTTTAGAATTATTCTAAATAAGTCTTGTTTATATTCAATCTAAATAGTAAATTTGCCAAATAATATTGACCCGTCTTCTTTTATAAAGCTGATAGACAGTACATTGAATCATATATAAAATGACACCAGACCCAATAAATCACACAAGAAGATATTTCAGACAGTGACCAAGACGGTATTTCCGGCAAAGCCAACCGCGTATGGGACGAGGTTTCCCAAAGTCACCAAATTGGACGATTTGGATGGAAAGGTGGCGCCCCGACGGTTATGGTACAAAGTGCCGCTGCCTATAACAACGATATGGGGATAACCTCTCCCCTCTTTCCGGTAGAAGCGGACTATTTACAAACCAACGGCTCCCCAGTAATTGAGGAAGAACCCGACATCACCCAGGAAATTTTGGAGCAGGTAGTCTTCTATTGCAGGACCCTGGCAGTCCCGGCTGCCCGTAACTTAGATGATCCACAAATCATAAAAGGTGCCAGTTTGTTTAACGAGGCCAAGTGCCACAGTTGTCATACGCCCAGACATATAACGGGTAGTTTTGATGGCATTCCTGAGATTTCAAACCAAACAATCTATCCGTATACTGACCTGCTACTACACGATATGGGACCAGAACTGGCTGATGGAAGACCAGAGTTCCTAGCAGACGGAAATGAATGGCAGACCAGACCACTCTGGGGTATTGGTTTGACACAAATTGTAAATGGTCACACAAACTTCCTTCACGATGGAAGGGCCAGAAACATTGAGGAAGCAGTGCTATGGCACGGGGGTGAAGCAGCAGCTTCCAAAAATGCCTATCTACAATTCTCCAAAGAGGACCGAGAGGCACTACTGGCCTTTTTAAATGCCATCTAAACAGGGACAGTAGCTTGCTACCTAGCCAAGCCCACAACCTAAGGGTATTAAAATTTTCTATAAAGCATCTCAAACAGGGATGCTTTTTTATATAAAAATGTACATTTGCAGCATGGCAAGAAAGAGAAGGAAACAAGTTGTTTTTGAAAATATCCCGGTCATTGATGCAGGTGCCAAAGGGAAAAGCATTGCAAAAGCCCCAGACGGACGTGTTATTTTTGTAGACAATGCCGTTCCGGGTGATGTGGTCGATATAAGAACTGGCCGGAAACGCAAAGCGTATTTCGAAGGAACCGCTATCCGTTTTCATAGTTTCTCAGAAAAGAGAACGGAACCGGCCTGCAGTCATTTCGAACATTGTGGCGGCTGTAAATGGCAACACATGGCTTATCCGCATCAATTGGCTTATAAAGAAAAGGAAGTGCTCAACAACCTCCAACGTATCGGTCAGATCGAGCTGCCCGAGGCAACTCCTATCCTGGGTGCTGAAAAGCATTATTTTTACCGAAACAAAATGGAATTTTCTTTTTCCAGTCGTCGTTGGTTGACCTTTGAGGAAATCGAATCCACGGAGGAAATTGCCGATAAAAATGCCTGTGGCTTCCATATTGCGGGTATGTGGGACAAAATCCTGGATATTGACCATTGCCACTTACAGGAGGCCCCGTCCAATGAGATACGAAACTTTATCAAACAGTACGGTATTGAACACGGACTGGCATTCTTCGACCCAAAGGAATCGACTGGTTTTCTTAGAACGATGATGCTGCGTATTGCCGCAACTGGTGAGATTATGCTGGTGATACAGTTCTACCAAGAAAACCAGGAAGATCGAGAGCAGCTACTACAGGCCGTTGCAGACAGGTTTCCAGAAATCACCTCCCTGCAATACGTAATCAACAGCAAGGGAAATGACACCCTCTACGACCAGGATATCCACCTTTTTAAGGGCCGGAATCATATTTTTGAAGAAATGGAAGGGCTGCGCTTTAAAATCGGCCCCAAATCATTTTACCAGACAAATTCATCCCAGGCCTATGAACTGTATAAAATCACCCGGGATTTCGCCCATATAAAGCCCACAGAAGTCGTGTACGACCTGTATACAGGTACGGGAACCATTGCACAGTTTGTGGCCCGACAAGCAGCCAAAGTTATTGGTATCGAATCTGTACCGGAAGCCATAGAAGATGCCAAAATCAATGCCGCGTATAACCACATTGACAACGTGGCCTTTTACGCCGGAGATATGAAGGAGGTCTTAAACGATGCCTTTATCGAACAACACGGACGTCCGGATGTAATCATTACCGATCCACCAAGGGACGGTATGCATAAAAACGTGGTAGCCAACATCCTAAAAATGGCTCCCAAGCGCATCGTTTATGTGAGTTGCAATGCTGCCACACAGGCACGGGACCTCTCATTGATGAAACATGCCTATACCCTTACAAAAACCCAGGCTGTAGATATGTTTCCACAGACACACCATGTTGAAAACGTGGTCTTACTGACCCTAATCGCTTAAACCCATGAAAAGACTCATTTATATAAGCATTTTCTTATCCCTGGTCTTTAGCGCCTGTGTAAAGGATGATTTTTGTATAGAGGAAACCACACCCAAACTGATCATCCGTTTTTATGACCAAGACGATCATTCAGCCACCAAAACCGTTTCAGGCCTGTATGTGTGGGCGCAGGGAAAGGATACCCTTTACAAGAACCAGTCCCTCGATTCTATCGCCTTACCCTTAGACCCCAACGAAGATATTACGAGCTATCATTTTTCAAGTAATTCTCTGGTAGATCAGTTGGATATCAGTTACCAAAGAGACTTTGTATTCGTATCCCGCTCCTGTGGATACAAGGTCGTTTATAATCAATTAAGCGTCGAGCAACTTACGAACAACTGGATCCATCACCTTACACTTAACAACGAAACTATTGACCATGAAGCCACTGCACATATTGCTATGTACCATTAGTCTGTTACAGTACCTGGAGGGAAATTCACAACAGGTTTCCGATACCATTGTGGACAAACAATACTACGGTCTTCGCCTGGGGATAGACCTTAGCAAACCCATTACCTCCTTGGTTGAAAACAATCACAAAGCCTTTGAAATACAAGGAGATATGCGTTTGGCAAACAGCTACTACGCGGTGATGGCCATGGGCCATACTGATAAGCATAGCACAGAGGACTACCTGGACTTTACTACCAAAGGCTCCTACTTTAAAGTAGGTGTCAACTACAATGCTTATAAGAACTGGACAGGCATGCGCAACGAGGTCTTTATAGGGCTTCGCTACGGAATGAGCCTTTTTAAACAAACACTCAACAGTTTTAGTCCCAATAGTCATGGCAGCTATTTTGACACTGACCTCTTGACACCGATGACCGATTATAAGGATCTTTCTGCCCACTGGGTCTCCCTAGCTTTTGGTATGAAAGTAGAAACTTTTAAGAACCTGTTTCTCGGTACCACTGTAGAGGTCAATAAAATGATTGCGTCTACCGAACCGGACAATTTTAAAAATCTCTATGTACCAGGTTTTCAACGTGTCTATGAAAACAATATGGGTATCAGCTTCACTTACAGCCTAAGCTACCTGATTCCCCTGATCAAAAAGACAAGAAAAATTGTTGTTAGTCCCTAAAAACCATTCCGTGATGAGCCCTAAGATTATTCGTTTATTCACCTTCGGACTGTTCCTGATTGTATTCGGAGCCATCCTCCAATTTTTTGACTTTCCACAGGCCATGCTTATCCTGTCTATAGGTGGGGTTTTTGAGCTACTTGCCATCCTTTTATTTGTATGGAACAAGCTCCGGAAATCGTAAAAATTTCACTACATTTGGTTTCCTGTAAAAAATGCGAAAAAAAAACATACATAGCTTAGAAGACCTCGGTGGATTTGTCTTTTCAACCAACGATGATTTTTCTTGTGATCCGCAAGAGGATGTTACCACACTCCAACCTGCTGAACAACAACTGGAAGCTGTATACTCATCTAAGGGAAGAGGGGGGAAAGTGGTGACGGTTATCCGCGGATTTGTTGGTTCTGAGGAGGACCTGAAATCCCTTGGAAAATACCTCAAACAGCAATGTGGTGTGGGTGGCAGTGTAAAAGACGGGGAAATCATCATTCAGGGAAACCACCGGGACAAACTCATACAGCTACTTACCCAGCGATCCTACAAGGTAAAACGCGTGGGTGGCTAACTGCTTGAAGCAGGTATTTTTCGCAATCAGGAAATGGCTGATAATGATCTAAGGTGAATTCAACATAAATGGATTTGCTGGATAATAATAAAAGAAATGAATAGAAAAATAGCGCCTTCAGAACTGATTATCAATCCCGATGGCAGTATCTATCACCTGAATTTAAAACCCGAGCACCTTGCTGAAAACATTCTTTTTGTGGGCGATCAGAACAGGGTTCCCAAAATAGCAGCACATTTTGACCATATTGAGTTCGAAACCCAAAAACGGGAGTTCAGGTCTTGTACCGGTAGTTACCGGGGAAAACGATTTACCGTCTTATCCACAGGGATAGGTCCTGACAATATCGATATTGTCATGAACGAACTGGATGCCCTGGTAAATATTGACTTGGAAACACGCATGGTAAAGAAAACCACGACCTCCCTGAACATTGTACGTATCGGAACTTCCGGTTCCCTGCAGCGAGACATTCCAGTAGATAGTTTTGTGCTGGGAACCTTCGGGTTGGGCTTTGACGGTGTATTGCATTTTTATCAGAGTAATCAACTGATGGAAAGCGCCATGGAAGATGCTTTTATTGAGCATACTGGCTGGCATCCAAAGAAAGCCAGGCCTTATATCGTAAGAAATGGACAAGCACTTGAAAATATACTTGACAGTAACCGTGTTTTCAAAGGAATTACCGCTACAGCCGTTGGTTTCTATGGCCCTCAGGGAAGGGTATTACGCCTGCCTGTTGAAGATGCCACACTCAACCAAAAAATAGACAGCTTTGAGTTCCAAGGCCACCGGGTTACCAATTTTGAAATGGAAACCGCAGCCATCTACGGGCTTTCTAAATTACTCGGACACCAGGCCTGTTCCATGAACGCTATTATTGCCAACAGGGCTGATAAAACGGCCAGTAAAGATCCCTACAAGGTGGTGGAGGAACTGATTGTATACGTACTGGATAAATTAGCGTCCTAACAAGGCTTCCAAGTTTTTTTATATATTGCAGGGTACTAATAAACGTATTTTCCATGAATCGTTGCTAGCCTATAATCCTATGAAAATAAAACGATCAATTTCTTATCTTTTGCTGTGTTGGCTGTTCTCTATAAGCCTGTCAGCATGTGGTACAGCACGTGCTGGTTGTGGACTTACCAGTGATGCCCAACAAACCGGGCAAACGACCAGCGAAGAAGTAAGGCTACCCGCTTAGGCGTGAATCCTTTTCGACCCCCTGATTTATAGATAAAATTCACTGGATATCCTTTGCATTAGCGCTAAAGGATGTATATTTGCCTGGTTTTAAAATTTTGAGAATTATGAACGAGGGATTGTACGCAAAGGTCCATACTACTAAAGGGGCCCTATTGATCACATTAACTTTTGATAAAACACCCGGAACAGTGGGTAATTTTGTGGCCCTGGCAGAGGGAAATATGGAAAATACTGCCCGTAAACAAGGGAAGCCTTATTACGATGGATTGACCTTCCACCGGGTAATTGCCGATTTTATGATCCAAGGTGGATGTCCGCTTGGTACCGGAACAGGTTCTCCTGGATATAGCTTTGACGACGAGTTCCACCCTGAACTAAAGCATGACAAACCAGGTGTACTTTCCATGGCCAATGCTGGTCCTGCCTCCAATGGCAGCCAGTTCTTTATCACCCATACCCCTACCCCTTGGTTAGACGGCAAACATACAGTTTTCGGATATGTTGTAGAGGGACAGGAAATTGTAGACAGTATTGCCCAGGGCGACCTGATAGAACGTATTGAAATCATCCGGGTTGGTGAAGAAGCCGTTAATTTTAAGGCCATTGAAGCCTTTAGGGTATTTGAAGGTGCGCGGGAAGAAAGGGTAGAAAGAGAAAAAAAAGAACAACAGGCCTTACTAGACAAGGTAGCTGCCGGATACGATGAAACAGCCAGCGGCCTTCGCTATAAGATCACCCACAAAGGATCGGGTAAAAAAGCCGAAAAAGGCTCCCAGGTATCTGTTCATTACAAAGGACAACTACTGGATGGCCAAGTATTTGATTCCTCCTACCAACGGAAACAGCCCATTGATTTTACCATCGGTATCGGACAGGTAATTCCAGGTTGGGACGAAGGCATACAACTATTGCGTGTAGGTGACAAAGCACGGTTGGTCATTCCAGCTGAACTGGCTTATGGAAGTCAGGGTGCTGGTGGGGTGATCCCGCCAAAT
>JASMME010000022.1:0-3621 GCA_030748365.1 Lutibacter sp. | reverse complement strand
CCACCCTTATATTTGACCTAGAACTGATGGCAGTCAAATAAACCCAACATACCCCTAATATTGCTAAAAGCATTGATCCTATGATCAATGCTTTTTTTATACCCACAGCCTACGCTCATATTATTGTTACAAACAGTTTCTTACTAACCAGTAGGCTATTTTTGTATATATTTGGAAAACAAATCGATACAAAATCATGAAAACGAAATCCCAAAAAGCATGGTTTGACGACTACGCTGACAGCCACCAGCACAAAACCAATCAACAAATACACTATGTTTGCGTGCCCCTTATCTATTTTTGTGTGGTTGGTATGTTGCTGAGCCTTCCCTCAACCTCAATACAAGCGCTGCTGTCGCTAGACAACCCACTGATTGAAAACTGGGCCAGTATTGTGATGATACCGGTACTCATTTTCTACCTGAACTTGTCTTTTATGACCTTTGTCCGGATGTTCCTCTTCTCGGCAATCTGTATCCTCGGAAACCATCACCTGTCGGCCATAACCCCCTTGTTCTATACTACTTTCGGACTGTTTGTAGTCGCCTGGATTGGACAATTCTACGGCCATAAATTGGAAGGTAAGAAGCCCTCCTTCTTTAAAGACCTCCAATTCCTCCTAATCGGTCCTGCCTGGGTCTTTGAAAAGTTTTCTCAATGACCCCGATAAAACCGACCATTGAATTTGAAGATTTTAAGCGGGTTGATATTCGTTGCGGAACCATTCTGAAAGCAGCTGAATTTCCCGCAGCTCACAAAGCTGCTTACCAGTTACAGATTGACTTTGGAACACTGGGTATATTGAAGTCCAGTGCCCAAATCACCGCACTGTACAGCCCAGAATCGTTGATAGGTCGGAAAGTGTTGGCTGTCGTAAATTTTGAAGCAAAACAAATCGCCCATTTTATGAGCGAATGCCTGGTACTGGGTCTGTACAAGACTGGAGAAGACATTGTTCTTTTGCAAACATCAGACAATCAGGTGGTGAACGGAACAGTGGTTCAGTAATTACATCGATTTGGCAAAAAACACCGCATTCATCAATAATTTATTGGTGCCGTACCAAAAGGCCCTAAAATTGGTATTGTCTGTAAAAACGACTACCCGGCCATCCCCCAAAGCCTTTACCTGAAATGGAACCGTTTGCTGTAAAGCTTCCAAATTCGGTGTTGACACATAACCTGCCATTAGTGGTGAAGAGGTATAGCGGATTGGGTTGTGTTGGCTGATAGAATCTGGGTGTATAAAAATCGTAGTTGACCTAAACATCGGCAAGCTTTGTTTGGAATAACCGAAATTGATTGGGTGTGACCTATCCAGGCGCGTTTCAAAAATGGCCCCACTGATTCTTTGCGCCCCTCTATGTTGCTTAATTTGCTCAAAAGAGATGTCTGCCACTGGTTGAGTGGGCGTTTTATAGGACAGCTTGATCAAATCATGCTTAGACAACCACCTTAGTGCATTTTTATAGCCGATAAGGGTTCCCCCACGCTGAACCCAGGTTCGCAACCTTAAAGCAAGGGATTTCGAAAGTGCAGAACGCATATCGGGTAGAATAATCGTTGTATACTTCGACAGGTCTACCCCTTGTAGGTAGGTAGGGTCCAATTTGGTAATGTTCATATCATAACGCTGGTCAAACAAGTGCCATACCTGGCCAGCATCATAGGCGTTGATACCCTTTCCTACCACCAAAGCCACCTTTGGTTTTCTAATAAGTTCAAACCGCTTACTACCCAGGTCAATTCCTTGGGTCAAACCAGTGTTGACACCGGTAATTGTCAACTGACTCTGTCTGGCTACCTCTTGTAGAAAATCGTAGAGCTCATCCGAAGACAATAACTGGTTTTGCACTGGAATCAAGACCGTTCCATAGTCGTATTTCTTTCCTGCCAATTCAAAGGGTTGCATCGCAACCTTGGCCCTGATTCCTTTTTGTAATAACTTGTCCAATGCCCTGGGTGTATAGTATTCACCCCATTCAAACAGGTAGGCATACTTGCTTTTATTATTGACCCCACCTAACTGCCAAGGCACCTCTTCTACCCGCTCCGCCAATTGCTCTTTAAGACTCAGTGAGGCGTATGGCATATTGAATGCCAGGGGAAAGCTCCAGGCAGACACATCGTAGAACAAGCTGTCTTGAAAGGCGGTACGTCGTTCAAACATTGCTTCCAGTAAGGTACTGTTTTGCTGCTGTAAAGGCACTATAAAACTACTGTTCTTGGAAAATTTTTCTCCTGCTATGCGGAGATCGTCCTTCGGACGGTACACTGCAAGTTGGTGGCGTAATAATATATCCGCCAAATGGTTTGTTTTGGCCTGGTCATGGGCATCACCAAAAACCAATGCCCTCGCTTTCTTTCTATTGGAATCGCGGCGGGCATTTTTAAAAAAATTCCGTTTAAAATCCAATAACTTTACCCGCATTTCAAAACCGGCCTTTAGGGTTGACAAAGCAGCCGTCAACTGATTTCTTATACCAAAGGGAAAAGTCAGGATACCATTGTCAGTCTCTTGTGCATGCCCCCGTGAACTTCCCTGTTCAAATAAAATCCCTACTCCCCCGTTGATGTCAGGATAGGTAGAGCCCTTTCCATAGTAGAAATCATCGTAATCCTCCTCGGTGTAATACAGGGAACCTATACTGTCGAGAGCGGCTGCGTGGTAGGTAGCAATCTCCTTGGTTAGTTGCTGATTGTATGCTGGCGTAAGGGGATGTACCCTCGAAGGGATACCCGGTTGAAAAAAGAAGGTTGCATGACTGCCCATCTCGTGATGATCGGTCAATATATTGGGTTGCCATTGATGAAAAGTCTTTATCCTGGCACGGGATTCCGGAAGCTGAACGGGTAACCAATCCCTATTCAGGTCAAACCAATAATGGTTGGTCCTAGCACCAGGCCAGGCCTCGTGGAATTCGCGGTCGTTGGGATCTGGGTTGATACGGTTGCTTTTATGGCTATTGGCCCAATGGGCAAAACGTTGTAAACCGTCTGGGTTGAATGATGGATCCAGTAGGATAATGGTCTGTTCTAACAGGTGATTAATTTCTGGGCTCTCAGCCGCAGCAAGGTAGTAGGCAAGTAACAGGGCAGCATTGGAGCCACTGGGCTCGTTGCCATGGATGGAAAAGCCCTGGTATACCACCAGCGGCATCTGCTGGATAGCTGCCTGCTGACCTAGTACTGGATCGGTCAGTTGAAGGTGTGTTTTTTGTATATCACCCAGCCGGTGATGATTCTCAGAGGCTGTAATGGTCAACAATAATAAGGGCCTTCCTTCAAAGGTATGGCCCCGGTTCTCGATAGCTACCCGGTCCGAGGCGGCCGCCAATGCCTTCATATAGGCTATCAGTTTGTCATGGGTCACATGCCATTCACCTACCTCATGCCCTATGATGCTTTGGGGGCTTGGCACTGCGGAATTATAGGTTATGTTTTGTGGTAAGTAATAAGAAATATCGAGGGATTCCTGGGCTTTTAAAAAAGACACTGAAAGCAAGGTCAGATAGACAAAAAAACGTAACATTTACAAATGGTTTGCACAAATATAGCAATTTTGTATTGGAAAAAAATAAGGCTATATTAGCGTGGTAAAGCCCTCACGCCCGTGACACAG
>JASMME010000229.1 GCA_030748365.1 Lutibacter sp. | reverse complement strand
GCAAGGTAATCGGGCAAAACGAAGCGGTTAGTAAGGTTGTAAAGGCCATTCAGCGCAACAGAGTGGGCTTAAAAGATCCGAACAAGCCCATTGGGTCATTTATATTTTTAGGGCAAACAGGGGTCGGAAAAACGCAACTAGCCAAGATACTGGCCATCGAGTTGTTCGACAATCAGGATGCCCTGGTCCGGATAGACATGAGTGAATACATGGAAAAATTCGCCATGTCACGATTGATTGGCGCACCTCCCGGCTATGTAGGCTATGAGGAAGGTGGACAGTTAACTGAAAAGATCCGTAGAAAACCCTATGCTGTTGTACTACTCGATGAGATTGAAAAAGCACATCCGGATGTAGTCAATATGCTACTTCAAATACTCGATGATGGTTTTATCACAGACAGCCTCGGTAGAAAAATAGACTTCCGGAACACCATTATCATCATGACCTCCAACATCGGCTCTCGCCAGTTAAAAGATTTCGGTGCAGGGGTCGGTTTCGGAACCGCTGCTAAAAACGCCCAGGCAGATACCCATGCCAAAAGCGTCATAGAAAATGCCCTTAAAAAAACCTTTGCTCCTGAATTCCTGAACCGGATTGATGATGTAATCATCTTCAACAGTCTCGAACGCAAAGACATACATGAGATTATAGACATCGAACTGCACAAGGTTATCAAACGCATTGAAAGTCTAGGCTATTTCCTAAGCCTTAGCAAAGCAGCAAGAGATTATATCGCCGATAAGGGCTTTGACAAACAATACGGCGCAAGACCACTGAAGCGTGCCATTCAACGCTATATTGAAGATGCCCTGGCAGAAGAGATCGTCAGCAATCAACTAAACGAAGGCGACACCATCCTGATGGATCTTAACAGTAAAAAAGATGCCCTGAACATCAAAATCAGCAAAGGAAAGAAGAAGGTCGAATAGAAACGCTCCTCAATGGGTCAGCTTACCAGTCTACGATTGAAGAAACCTGTTAAAAAGCCCAAGCCATATCCCGTAAACTGAACGGCCGTTGACAACACGCTTACAAGGGCTACCCACAGGTGTTTGTTCTTTCGGAAAGAATCCGCAAAGATAAGTGCAAAATAGCCCAGCAACAGTATTGCTGGCAGGTAGCTTCCCACCAAAATCGAAAAGACAGCAAACAATCCAAAACCTACAAACAGGCTTGGAAGCCAATAGAATGCCTTGGCCGTTTCCGGAAATCTCTTATTGAGCAGTGGCCGGGCCTTTCCAAAAGCAAAAGTCTGTTTGAAAAATTGCCTGAAGTTTGTTCGGCGTTTGTGAAAAACAACCCCCTTTTCAATAAGCCGCGTTTCAAATCCATGAGCCCACAACCTGCAGGTCAGGTCGATGTCTTCCCCTGTTCTCATAGGGCTGAAGCCACCGGTTACCTGAAAGGCTTTTCTAGAGATACCCATATTAAAACTTCTCGGCTGGAACTTGGTAAGTGCGTGTTGACGCCCCCTGATACCACCGGTAGTAAAAAAAGAGGTCATACTGTAATTGATGGCTTTCTGCAAGGTCGTAAAGGAAGCATGGGCCGCATCAGGGCCGCCAAACGCATCACAGTAGTGTTCGTTTAATGCAGTGCGTACTTCTTCAAGATAGGTGGGCGGTAGGAGGCAATCTGAATCCAGGATGATAAAATAATTTCCCTTGGCACGCCGCATACCCACATTGCGACTGTGCCCAGGCCCGGTATTTTCCTTGTAAATATAACTTAGGTCCAATTGTTCTCTGTAGGGTTCGAGCACCTTTTCAGAAGACAGGGAAGAGCCGTCCTCTACAACGATTACCTCCACATCGTTCTGAAAAGTCTGACAGGTGATACTTTGTAACAACTCATCCATCTCATCAGGACGGTTGTAAACAGGAATAATCAGCGAAAAGGATGGATCGAAAGCATTCATTTACAAAACCAAAGATAGGGCAATTTGTAAAATACCACAACCGTTCACAGCAAAGCGGAAGAGAAACAAAAAAGGGCCAATGGCCCTTTTGTATATATATTTTGTGAGGGCTTATTCCTCCTCCTTCATAAACGTATCCATCAGTGCTGTACTGACCCCCATATTCGAAAAGCCACCATCGTGGAAAAGATTTTGAAGGGTCACTTTTCTGGTCAGGTCTGAGAACAGGCTAATGGTATAATCAGCACATTCCAGGGCCGTCGCATTCCCAAGCGGCGACATCTTTTCCGCAAAGGAAATAAAGCCATCGAATCCCTTTACCCCACTTCCCGCCGTGGTTACAGTAGGTGATTGAGAAATGGTGTTTACACGGACTTTTTTATCACGGCCGAAAAAATAGCCAAAACTCCGTGCGATTGATTCTAAGTAGGCCTTGTTGTCGGCCATGTCATTGTAATCGGGAAATACGCGTTGGGCTGCCATATAGGTAAGCGCTACGATACTTCCCCACGCATTCATGGCATCTTTTTTATACAATACGCTCATGAGCTTGTGAAAGGACAGGGCCGATACATCCCAACCTGTTTTGGTAAACTCGTATTTCTGTTCAGTATAGTGCCTCCCTTTACGGACATTTACAGACATCCCAATAGAGTGCAATACAAAATCGATTTTTCCACCCAAAATCTCTAGTGACTGATCGACCAATTGCTCTAAATCCTCCACAGCAGTAGCATCTGCAGGAATCAAGGTTGCGCCCGTTTTTTCAGCCAGGCTTTTGACGGTACCGAGACGCAAGGCCACCGGAGCATTTGTCAATACAATATTCGCCCCTTCTTCTGTAGCCCTTTCAGCTACCTTCCAAGCGATAGAACGTTCATCAAGAGCACCAAAAATAATACCCCTTTTCCCTTTTAATAAATTATACATGATTGCTGTAATTATGGTTCAATATGGTTAATTGCTGGCAAAGATAATCATTTAATTAGTTTAACAACTGCTTGGCGTGTTCCAG
>JASMME010000228.1 GCA_030748365.1 Lutibacter sp. | reverse complement strand
CCTTTTCATCGTAGTGGCCTTTAGAATGCTTCCAGAGGTCGTATGGAAAATGCCCCTGTTCGGAACCTTTAACCTACACGCATCCCTATTGCCAGACTACCGGGGAGCTGCCCCCATAAACTGGGCCATCATCAACGGAGAAACCAGAACCGGTGTGAGCACTTTCTTTATAGACCATACGATTGATACCGGACACATCATTCAACAAGAAGCCCTCAATATTGGTGAGGATGAAATTCTGGGAACACTCTATAATAGGTTGATGATCGCAGGCAGTCAATTGGTAGTAAGTACCGTAAAATTAATCGAGAAAAACCAGGTACGTACCCTAGCACAGGTAGCCCAGTATCCAAAACTGGCACCCAAGATCTTTCCAGATACCTGTCAGATCAACTGGCAGGATTCCATAGACAATATCTACAACCTAATCCGGGGATTGAATCCTTATCCGGCAGCATGGACAAGCTTACACGATGATACGGGGACAACGACTGTAAAAATATTCGATGTTTCTAAAGCAACGGAAAATCATGACCATCCAACAGGCACTATCCTAAGCACTAAAAAGTCCCTTCGCGTAGCCGTCAAGGGTGGGTATATTGAAATCCACCATCTTCAATTGGCAGGGAAGCGAAAAATGAGCAGCCGCGATCTATTGAATGGACACACTTTTTCTGAGAAGTCGATGTTCCGCTAAGCCTTTATATTACTGGGTTTATAGGTATTTTGAACCTAAAGAAAGCGGTTTATTAACAAAATCAGGTCTTTTATTAACAAAATAGGGGTTTTTTAGGCTTAATACTTGCACAAACCCTTATTCCGTATAACTTTGTTATAACCGTAATGGAAAAAAAACTATGTTTAACCAATCTATTTTAATTTTTAAATTATGAATAAATCAGATTTAATTGATGCTATGGCAGCAGATGCTGGCATCTCAAAAGCAGCGGCTAAAGCAGCCTTGGAATCTTTGACAGACAATGTAACCTCTACGCTTAAGAGTGGTGGAAAAGTTGCTTTGGTCGGTTGGGGAACTTGGTCTATCTCAAAGAGAGCCGCCAGAACAGGAAGAAACCCTCAAACAGGACAAACCATCCAAATATCAGCTAAGAATGTTGTTAAATTCAAAGCTGGTGCTGGATTAAGTGGTGCTGTCAACTAAAAATAACCAACTTTATTTTTTAAACTCCCTATTGAATATAGGGGGTTTTTTTATGCTTATATTTTTTTTACTAACTTTAGAAAAAACAATCTAAAATGGACGCGGTAACTGTATCAAAAGGTCAGTTGCTCATTTCTGAGCCATCGATTTTAACTGACAGGTCGTTTAACAGGGCGGTGGTCTACCTTACAGAGCACAGCGCTGAGGGGAGCGTTGGGTTTATTATCAATAAGCCTACCTGTTATATACTAAAAGATTTGATGCCGGAGATCGACTGTGATTTCAAAGTGTATAGCGGCGGACCTGTTCAGCAGGAAAACCTGTACTTTGTGCACCAATTACCGGAACTTATCCCAGACAGTATAGAAATTTCAAAGGGTATTTGCTGGGGAGGCGATTTTGACATCCTGACATCGCTGCTAAACAGCCAGCAAATAAATTCAACTAATATTCGCTTCTTTTTGGGCTATGCAGGCTGGTCGGTTGAGCAACTCGACCAGGAACTGAAAGAAACCTCCTGGATCGTCAGAGACAATACCTACCCCAATTTATTCAATGTGAATTCAGAAGACCTTTGGAAAAATCAGCTACTAACAATCGGAGGAAGTTACCAGATGTGGGCCAACGCTCCTAAGAACCCTTCCCTGAACTAATCACTTCCTCAAACAGTTTGGTTGACACATCGGTGTTAAAAAAACGCTTTCGGTAATGCGTGACTGGTTGTATGCCAATCACAGCATTGGTGATAAAAATTTCATCTGCTTTTTGAATATCAAAGGGTGATAAGGCTGCTTCTTGGATTCTATAATCGGTTCTTTTCTCACAGGCACTGATTAAAACAGCACGCATGACCCCCTTGACACAACCTTCCGAGAGAGGCGGCGTAAAAATACCCTTGTCTTTTACGATAAATATATTTCCGTTGATGGCTTCCACGACCCTTTTATGTTCATTGAGCAACACGCAGTTGTCGTAACCATTTTCATCAGCGTAAATGCTGGCTAGTACATTGGTTATCCTGTTGGTGGTTTTAAGGGTTGAAAGCAGGCCAGCATGTATATAAAAATCCTTGTAAAGGGCCATTTGATAGTCATGTTTACGCTCTTCATTGAGTGGGAAAACCTCCACAACATAGGAAATACCCTTATTTTCAGGCTTGTATAACCCGCCGTCGTTTCTAAATACGGTGAGCCTTACCCGGGCATCTTTAAGCACATTTTCCGCAACGGTTTTCAAGATTTCTTCCTCGAAGTATTCTACCGTAAGAAACATCGGTATTTCCATACGAAGCATGCGCATAGAGGCCATCAGTCTGAAATAGTGTTTTTCCAAATAACAAACGGCCGTACCTTTGACCTTTAGGGTTTCAAAAAGGGCATCGCCATACCTAAATGCCCGGTTCTGAACAGTCAGTATACACGCGGCTTTCTCGGTCAAAACTCCGTTAAAGTTAATCATGCTACAAATACGAGTGAAAGAATTAATAAGAAACCTTAAAAAATAAGGATGTTATGGCTGAGTATCCATCAGTAGAAAATCAAGCGCCTATGGTCTGTTTAAGGGTATCTATCTGATTTTCCCAAAACATCTTGGACTCTTCCAATTCATCTTCGGCAGCGAAATCAGTAACGATCAGGGAAACGTCCTTGGTAATCTCGTCCACTTCAATCCTGAATTCAAAATAAGACTCCTCCTCTTCATCATCCAACCATTTGAAAGTAATCCTCTCTTCTGGACGCTCCTTCAACACCTTGGCCTTTTCCTCTGCACCATCCCAAATAAAAGTGTAGATCTCACTACGGGAATTTACATTGTCTGCAAA
>JASMME010000227.1 GCA_030748365.1 Lutibacter sp. | reverse complement strand
CTGGTCATAGCCCACAAAGCTTGTGGCCCCTTCTTCTGTAAGTACCACCCAATCATCGGTGGCCACTTCGGCCGCTTTTTTAGAGCGCTTCTTCTGGGCTTCCAGGGCCTTTGTAAAGGCCTTTTTGTCGAGGCACTTATTTTTTTCAGCGAGGATCAGTTCCGTCAGGTCGACGGGAAATCCGTACGTATCGTATAATTCAAAAGCCTTTTCACCCGAAATCTCGGAACCGGGGGTTTGTGCAATGATAGCATCCAATAAGCTTAGTCCTTGTTCCAGGGTACGTAAAAAGGCGTTTTCTTCCTCCTTTATCACGTTGCTGATAAGGCTTTTTTCAGTAGTTAGTTCTGGGAAATAAGGTCCCATCTGTACGCACAGGCCCTCTACCAGTTTGTATATAAAGGGTTCTGTCATATCTAGGAAGGTAAATCCGTAGCGAACCGCCCTGCGCAGGATACGCCTGATTACATAACCGGCCCCGTTGTTGGAAGGCAGTTGCCCGTCGGCGATGGCAAAAGCCACGGCCCGTAGGTGATCCGCAATGACCCGGATCGCAATATCGGTGGCTTCCTGCTGCCCATATTGTTTACCGGTCCTTTGTTCGATCTCTTTGATGATGGGGCTAAATACATCTGTATCATAGTTGGATTGTACCCCCTGCAAGACCATACAAAGGCGTTCGAAGCCCATTCCGGTATCCACGTGTTTTTGGGGAAGTTTTTCCAGGGAGCCATCCGCTTTCCGGTTGAATTCCATAAAGACCAGGTTCCAAATTTCCACCACCTGTGGGTGGTCTTTGTTGACCAAGCTTTTACCCGATACACGCGCTCTTTCTTCTGCCGAGCGAAGATCGACATGGATCTCTGAACAAGGGCCGCAGGGACCCTGGGCACCCATTTCCCAGAAATTATCCTTTTTGTTCCCGTTGAGGATCCGCGAAGGATCGATCTGCTTTTTCCACAGGTCATGGGCCTCCTGGTCAAAGGCGAGTCCTTCTTTTTCAGCCCCCTCAAAAACCGTTACATACAGGCGGTCCTTATCAATCTTATAGACCGATGTAAGCAGTTCCCAGGCCCAGGAGATGGCCGACTCCTTAAAATAGTCGCCGAAACTCCAGTTCCCCAGCATTTCAAACAGGGTGTGGTGGTAGGTATCCTTGCCCACCGCTTCCAAATCATTGTGCTTTCCGGAAACACGCAGGCATTTTTGGGTATCGGCCAGGCGTTTGTCTGTCGCTTTTTTTTGTCCCAGGAAATACTCCTTAAAAGGAACCATACCCGCATTGGTAAACATCAGGCTTGGATCGTTCTTCAATACCATGGGAGCAGAAGGAACAATGGCATGTCCTTTTGAGGCAAAAAAATCTAAAAACTGCTGACGGATTTCGTGTGATTTCATCAATGAGCTGCTAAAAAATAGGGGCTTTACAGGCTTTGTAAAACATTTTGTAATTTTGTCTGGGCTGTTTCGTGCAATACGGTTGCGTCGAACAGCGTTTCAAAGTCCAAAAATAAGATAAATTCTACAGAATATGTCTAAAGTAACTTACTATTACGATGCCAAGACGCTTTCCTACCAGCGAATCGTACCGAAAAAACGAAATCATTTCAAAAGGTTCCTCTGGATGCTGGTGGCCGCTTTTTTATGTATGGTACTCGGTTTTGTGGTCTTTACCCCTGTTTTTGAATCACCCACTGAAAAGGCCTTAAAGCGCGAATTGGCATTTCTACAGCTCAACGAGGAACTACACGGTAAAAAATTGGCACAACTGGAAGGGCTGCTCACGGAATTACAGGTACGTGACAACAATATCTACCGCCAGTATTTTGAGATCAATCCAATCCCGGAAGAACAACGCAAAGCAGGATTTGGCGGAATCAACCGCTACAAGGTGTTAGAGGGCTTTGACAATTCAGAGATGGTAGCGGCGGTGGCTAAAAAGATTGATGTCTTGTCAAAACAGCTCTATATCCAGTCGACCTCTCTCGACGAAATTGTCCAACTGGCTGCAGACAAAGAAAAATTACTCGCTGCCATCCCTGCGATCCAACCCATAAAGAACGAAGACCTTACACGGATGGCCTCTGGTTTTGGCTGGCGCAGAGATCCCTTTACCAAGGCCCGGAAAAAACACCTGGGTATGGATTTTACGGCGCCCAGGGGAACCCCTGTTTACGCCACAGGCGATGGGGTCGTTACCAGGGCAGACCAGCGCTCATCTGGCTTTGGAAAACACATTCGAATTGACCACGGCTTCGGCTATGTATCCTTGTATGCCCATCTAAGCAAATATAATGTAAGACGACGCCAGCGGGTAAAGCGCGGTGACCTGATCGGTTTTGTTGGCAATACCGGTCGTTCCCAGGCCCCCCACCTGCACTATGAAATTAGTAAGAATGGGCGTAAGATAAACCCGATCAATTTCTATTACGGAAACCTTTCCCCCGAAGAGTTTGCCGCCATGCAGGAGGCCGCTCAGAGAGAAGGACAATCCCTAGACTAAACATGCATATAGTACTTCCTGAAAAACGATATTACAAGGTTGGCGAGGTCGCCAGGGCCTTTGGCCTGAACGCCTCTCACATCCGTTTTTGGGAAAAGGAGTTTGACCTATTACAACCCAAAAAAAACAAAAAAGGAGACCGTTTGTTCACCGCGGAAGACATTGCGCACCTAAAGGTCATCTATCACCTGGTCAAGGAACGGGGCTATACCCTGGAAGGCGCCAAGCTCAAGTTAAAGGAAAACCCACAGAAAATACAGCACAACCAACAGATCATTACCCGACTGGAAGCCGTCAAACAAGCCTTGATTACCATCAAAGAACAGCTTTCCTGATAAAACGTTTTCCCTGTTGGACTATTTTAAACTGACGAAGTGACCCACAAGCTGCTATATAGTCTTCTAATCAGCCTATGCCTTTCCTGTCATATGGATAAAGGGGCGGCTCATAAACGCACGACCCCTTATGTATTGGTACTGGGCACTGCCCAGGATGGCGGCTATCC
>JASMME010000226.1 GCA_030748365.1 Lutibacter sp. | reverse complement strand
ACCGGTGTTGTTCAGGAACAAAGCCCACACAAGGTTCGTAGTACAAGACCCGTTCCTTGATAGATTCCTCGTTGAGAGGAGTGGCTGCAATGGCTACATCAAGCTGCCCCTCATTCAATTTTTTCAGAATTTCTTCAGTAGTCAGTTCTTCAATAATTAGGTTAACCTCCGGGTATTTCCTCAAAAAACCCTTGATAAACAAGGGGAGGAGTGTGGGCATAACCGTAGGAATTATACCGACCTTGAAATCACCTCCGATAAACCCTTTTTGTTGATCGATAATATCGTTGATCCGGTTACTTTCTTCTACGACAATCCTGGCCTGTTCTGCAATTTTTTTACCGATGTCTGTCAATTGTATGGGTTTCTTATTCCGGACAAACAATTGGGTGTCTAGGGTTTCCTCTAGCTTTTGTATTTGCATGCTCAGGGTAGGCTGTGTCACAAAACAATGGCTTGCAGCCAGGGTGAAATTCTGGTATTTGGCCACTGCCAGAACGTATTTTAATTGGGTGATGGTCATAGGTATCAGAGTATATGATAAAGATAGAGAAAGTTATCGATATAAACTATCATAATATCAAATTCTAGACAGCTATTTTGTGCTGTTAGCTGTTTGTATAAGCCACAAGCTCCGTAGAGTTATTGGGAAATGTAGACTTAGTTATTTTTAAAGAATGTCCGTTGTTTGTTCAGGGCTTCTTCCTGTGCTTTGTATTCTTCGACAGAAGTTACTTTTAAAAAGGAGGGATGTTGCTCGATTTCAAATTCAATTTTACCTACGATTTCTTCTATGCTATCATTTTCATAGTCAATATCTATGGGTTTTTTGATGACCATAGATTGTAAAACATTTCTTTTTTTAATCATCAATCCTTTTTTGTCAAAAGACCTCCTAAAACCATCGATCACTATGGGAATTACGATGGGTTTATACATTTTGATTAGATGGGCCGTTCCACGTCTGATTGGTTTAAACGGTTTGGTGGTTCCCTGTGGAAAGGTGACGACCCAACCGTCATTGATGGCCTTGCTGATATTACTGATATCAGACATCTTAACCTGCCGTTTAATGTCTTTTCCTGCACTTCTCCAGGTCCTGTCTATGGAAACGGAGCCTGTATAAGCAAAAATTTTAGGCAACCATCCAGATTTCATTGTTTCTGCCGCGGCCACGTAGTAGATATTCAACTTTGGTCTCCAGATATAGCCGATATTCTTGATAGAATCAACACGTCCTTTGAGGGCGGCATTGAATACGTGAATCATAGCGGCTACGTCTGCAAAATAGGTCTGGTGGTTTGACACAAATAAGACCTTGTTTTCGGGAAGTTCCCTTATAATTTCAGAACCTTCTATCTCAAGGTTGTTAAATCGTTGGTATCTCCCATGAGAAATAATCCCAAAAATTCGGATGAGCCATAGCTTTATAAAGAGGTATTGTCCGAATGGATTTTTTTTAAATAGAGGCATTTGGTTTGGTTGCTTATAAAATCGATGCGAATTTACGAAATTTAGGACTAGCTAAACCTGTGGTGTATCAGTTAAATCTTCCAAACCAGATTCTGGACAAGTTCAAATAGGTGTCGAAACCTGTTGAGCTAGTTTGTAAGCCTTGGTTGAAATGGTCCTTACAGGGCCTTGTTAAAGGGGGCTATCAACGCGCGTATTTCGCTAAGCATCATAGCGGTAGCTCCCCAAACGGGGTATTCTTTAAATACAAAACAAGGAACTTTCACTTCCCTGTCTGCCTTGTAGATAGTCGTATGGTCTATGTGTCGATGATTCATCAGTGCTTGCAGCGGCACTTCAATTAGCTTGGACACTTCCTTATTTTTAACAAAATGAGGCCGGTAATCAATCACCCCCAAATAAGGGCTGACCAAAAAATGGCTTGGTGGAACATATAGCCGGGTCATTTTTTTAAACAGCCATATGTCCGAACATTTGACGCCTACTTCTTCCTGCGTTTCTCTCAGGGCTGTATGCCTTAGCTGACCGTCATTATCTTGGTACTTACCGCCGGGAAAACTGATTTGTTTACTGTGCAGGCCCTTGTAGTCGGCCCGTTGGGTGAGTAGAAAGGTAGTATCGCCCTTTTTGTCTGGGTAGAACAAGGCGAGAACGGCTGCTTTTTTGGGGTTTGTCTTTGAAGCGATAGGAAATGGATACCTGGATGTTATCTCAGGTGCCAGTGTCAATTGTGCCTCTAGGCCACCTAATGAGGCCTGGCTGAGTTTATCTATAGTATTTTTGAAATACCTAAAATCCATGTTCGAGAGTAAAACGCTAGGGGCAGGCCAATGAGAAGCTCGCGGCCATTGCTGCTCCGATGATACCGGCTTCGTTCTGCGTTTTGGCAGCTACGATGGGCGTGTCAATGCGGAAGTGTTCTGAGAGTTTGTCGAATTTTTTACTGGCCCCTCCACCTACGATGATTAGCTCAGGATCGAGAATCAACTGCAGATGCGCAAAGTATTTGTTAAGTCTTTTCCCCCATTCCTTTTTAGGGAGGTCTTTTCTTTTTCTGGTGCCATCACTGGCGTAATTTTCAAATATTTCACCGTTTTTATTCAGTAAGTGGCCCAATTCTGTGTTTGGTAGAAGTTTTCCGTCCAGGAAAATACTGGACCCGATTCCGGTACCTATGGTCACTATCAACACCACGCCCTTTTGTCCTTTTCCCGCACCGAAACAGCTTTCCGCGATGCCAGCTGCATCTGCATCGTTGATGACCGTGAACTTGTTCCCGATCCTATGGGTAAACAGTGCATCTACAGCCACGCCCTTCCAACTTTTATGAAGGTTGCCTTCGGTCAGACATTTCCCTTGCTTAAGTGGGGTAGGAAACCCACAACCAACCGCACCTTTCCAACTAAAGTGACTTATGACTAATTGAATGGCTGCGCATACTGCTTCGGGGTCTGCAGGCTTTGGGGTTGGAATTCGGTACCGTTCTCCGATCAATTGTCCCGTTCGGGTATTGACCACCGCGCCTTTGATTCCACTACCTC
>JASMME010000225.1 GCA_030748365.1 Lutibacter sp. | reverse complement strand
AAGTGACACACCAAAATTCAAGACCTGATGCCCCCACTTTTACCATCTGCTATATGAAATTTTAATTCAAAAATATCGCCTGCGCCGAATTCTCCAACGCAGTCTCCTATGACATATGTTCCTTCTCCCTGAACAATCAGGCTAATCTGTAGTTCCTGGTGCTGGTGTAGTTTGTCATA
Source organism: Lutibacter sp. (assembly GCA_030748365.1). Lineage (GTDB taxonomy): Bacteria > Bacteroidota > Bacteroidia > Flavobacteriales > Flavobacteriaceae > Lutibacter. The sequence goes on along the minus strand of JASMME010000225.1, from coordinate 2,838 downwards.
GAATCCTTTCCCTTTGTATTCTTGTATATACAAAGTGACATTTTCGGTTTTAGGAATCGTGAATGGAAATACTTTCATGGCATAAACATGTAAATATTACATAAATTTTTTTTCAAATGTAATAAAATAAGTTAAAATAATATTACCAAATGCTAAAAACCACTACAGAATCAGCCATTTAAAATTTATATTTGTAAAAACACGATTAAAATGAGTATACAATGGAAGGGCGTTATGCCAGCCGTTACTACGAAATTTCTAGCTGATGACAGCTTGGATATGGTAAATTTTGAAAAAAATATCAGGGCCCAGTTGGCCGCTGGCGTTAGTGGAATCATCCTGGGGGGTACCCTCGGAGAAGCCAGTACGCTTACAGTCGCAGAAAAAGACCGCTTGGTAAGTGCCACGGTCGAAATGGTAGCAGACAAGGTGCCAGTCATTATGAACATTGCAGCCCAAAGTACCAGGGAGGCCATGGAAGCTGTGTCCAGGGCTGAGGCTTTAGGGGCTCATGGCCTGATGATGTTGCCTCCGATGCGTTATAAGGCTGACAGCAGGGAAACACTTGCCTTTTTTCAAAAGGTGGCCCGCAGCACCCAACTGCCCATCATGATTTATAACAACCCTGTTGATTACGGTATTGAGGTAAGCTTGGACATGTTTGAGCAGCTCTCGGTATGCGAAAATATTCAGGCCGTGAAAGAATCAACACGTGACCTGTCCAATATAAGCAGGATGCGAAACCGTTTTGGTGAACGATTCAGTCTGCTTTGTGGGGTAGATACCCTGGCCATGGAAAGTTTGTGTATGGGCGCTGACGGCTGGGTTGCTGGTTTGGTCTGTGCCTTTCCCAGGGAAACGGTTGCCATCTACAAATTGGTCGGGGCAGGAAGACTCCAGGAGGCATTGGCTATTTATCGGTGGTTTTTGCCCTTGTTGGAATTGGATATACATACTAAATTAGTACAAAATATCAAACTGGCAGAGTTGTGTACAGGCCTTGGAACTGAACATGTACGTGAGCCCCGTTTGCCACTAGTGGGAGAGGAAAGGGAGCGAGTATTGAATACCATTGAGCAGGGGATAGCGTCCAGGCCGGTATTGCCTGCAGATTTGTCGCTAACTTTCTGACCTTTGGTCATTGGAGCGATTGCTATACGGAACGAATTTTGCGACCTTAGCTTGCTAAAAAACAACAATTAACGGATAATGATATCACTATGATGACGGGTAAGAATTATATAGGCAACGTATTGTCCTCTACGGGGAAAATCACCTTTAAGACCTTCAATCCAAAAACAAATACCGAAAACGAAACTGTGTATACGGAAGCCGCTGGTGCTGAGATTGAGGCGGCTGTCCGCCTTGCAGATGCTGCATTCACTGCTTACAGTCAGGTTTCTGGTGCCGATAAATCCGCCTTCCTGACCGCAATTGCTCAAGAGATAGAAGCGCTGGGTTCGCTCCTAATTGATACCTATTGCTCAGAAACAGGCCTGCCTGAATCCAGGGCCCTGGGCGAAAGGGGCCGAACGATTTTTCAACTGCGTTCCTTTGCGGCCTTGGTAGCAGAAGGCTCCTGGGTAGAAGCGGCCATTAGTACGGCTGATGCCACTCGAAAACCCCTGCCGAAAGTGTCTGTCCGGAGTATGCTAACACCTTTGGGGCCCGTCGTGGTATTTGGCGCTAGCAACTTCCCACTTGCCTATAGTACAGCGGGTGGTGATACTGCAGCAGCCCTGGCAGCTGGTTGTCCGGTAATTGTGAAGTCGCATCCCATGCACGCGGGCACTGGTGAACTAATCGCTTCAGCAGTGATCAGGGCAGCCGAGCAAACGGGTATGCCACGTGGCGTGTTTTCAAACCTAAACAGCCGTGGTATTGAAGTAGGTGTTGAGCTCGTAAAACACCCAAAGGTTAAAGCGGTTGGATTTACTGGAAGCGTTCAGGGAGGGAGGGCCTTGTATGACTTGGCCTCTCAACGTCCCGAGCCCATTCCTTTCTTTGCCGAAATGGGCAGTATCAATCCAGTTGTATTATTGCCGGAAGCAATGGAGAAAAATGCCGAAAAGTGGGCCAGGGCTTACGCAACGTCCATTGCCTTAGGATCCGGTCAATTTTGTACCAATCCTGGTTTAATATTGGGGGTTAAGGGCAATTCCCTGGATCAATTTATAGCGATCTTGGCCAAGGAACTTGCCAATACGGTTCCTTCTTGTATGTTGCATCCGAAGATAGTCGGATCCTATGAAAACAATAAAAAAATGATGGCGGATCATTCTGGGGTGAATCCGGTAATCAAGCATACGGGTGATGTCGGTATTAACGAGGGGCGCCCGGCAGTAATGACTGTTGATGGCGCTACTTTTTCAGAAAACAAAAACCTACACCAAGAAGTGTTCGGCCCCTTTTCCCTAGTTGTTCAATGTACCCACGTTGAAGCACTCACGGCAGTTCTTGCTGGTTTGGAGGGCCAATTGACAGGAACCATTATCGGCGAAACCAAAGAAATACACCAGTACCCCTCACTGATAAGCACCCTCCAACAAAAGGTGGGACGTTTGATTTTTAATGGAGTGCCAACCGGCGTGGAGGTTTGTGAGTCCATGGTACACGGAGGCCCCTATCCAGCGTCTACAGATAGCCGATTTACGGCAGTAGGTACCAGGTCTATCAAACGCTGGCTAAGGCCCGTTTCTTTTCAGCAATGGCCCAATGACCTGTTACCTGATGCACTGAAGGATGAAAACCCCCTGAAAATACACAGGAAGGTAGATGGAATACCCACCAAAGACCCCATTTCAGATGTCGTTTCATAAGATTATTTTCGTTTTATTG
>JASMME010000224.1 GCA_030748365.1 Lutibacter sp. | reverse complement strand
CCTGCTCGGCTATAACAACACACCTGAGGCTAGCTACCTGTTCGAAGTTGCTGAAGGCAGCCTGTTTCGTTATCAAAAAAAGACCTATCAAAAGGGACGAAAACGAAGAACGCGCTTCGAATGTATTGAATTAAGCAGTAAAAGACTATATTTATTCAATCAAAACGCCCAGATAACCCTCATCCAATAAGCCGCGTATCATGGAAAACGAACACAAACAAACCCACGACAATACCCGTTCAAACCCCTTTGAAAAAGAGCTGCTAAAAGGATTCTGGCAGGAAAGTAAGGCATTTATCCACCAACTGCTGGACATCAGAAACGACACAGACAAAGCAGGGACCATCCTAGACATCAAGGAGAACATCTCTATCAAAGGACATACCGCCTGGGTCTTGGTTTTCTCCATCCTGATTTGCTCTATTGGACTGAATATCAGTTCACCAGCAGTAGTGATCGGGGCCATGCTTATCTCCCCGCTAATGGGCCCCATTTTAGGGGTAGGGCTGTCTATCGGGACCAATGATATCGATACCCTTAGACGCTCGCTCATCAACCTAGGAGTCATGGTAGGGCTGAGTGTGGCCACCTCGTTTTTCTTTTTTCTAATTCCCATTTTTGACAATGAAACCCCTGAGATACTGGCAAGAACCGCACCAGACGTAAGGGATGTCTTTATCGCCATGGCTGGTGGACTGGCCCTGATTATCGCCTTGAGCCGGAGAAACCAACAGACCAACACCATCGCCGGTGTGGCCATTGCAACGGCCCTGATGCCACCACTGTGTACTGCAGGCTATGGCCTGGCTACCTGGAAACTTCACTATTTCGGCGGTGCCATGTTCCTGTTTACCATCAACGCCATTTTTATTGCCCTGGCCACCTTTGTGATTATCAAATTCCTCCAATTTCCGATGCTCCGGTACATCAATTCGATCAAGAGAAAACGGATTGCTCGGCTGGCTTCTTTTGTCGCACTGATTATACTGGGCGGAAGTATTTACCTGTTTTTTAACCTCTTTAGAGAAGACCAGTTTAGACAACATGCCCAAGACCTGATCAACGACCTTAAGAAAACCGGTGTCAGTATCATTGATGAGAAAGCAGAACACATCAATTACGAAGGACAGACAATCAAACTGGTCATCTACGGGGAGAAATTATCTCAAAAAGAAAAAGAGCACTGGGAAAGACAACTCCCGGACTACCGACTGCAAGGAGTCAGCCTGGTCTTTGAACAGGGCGTTGATGATTCTGACCTGCGGGAAGAGGTGAAAAATCTGACTGATCTGTACGTTCAAAACCAAAAAATTCTGTCGTCCCGCGATGAATCGATCAAAGAAAAAGAGGCCAAGATTCAATTGCTGGAGGCGGAATTGTCAAAACAATACCAGGGTCAAATCCCCTTTGGACAACTGAGCAGGGAGGCCCAGATAAACTACCCCGGTCTGCAGCGCCTAAGCTATGCCAGAACCATTCAAACCAACTTTCAGTCGGTAGACACCCTCGCCGTTTTCACTGCAGCATGGCAGGATAGCATCCCCACAAGCGTTTCTACAAAGAAACAACTGGCACAGTGGCTTCAAATACGCCTAGAGCTGGACACATTGGTCGTACGCCACGATTAAAAGCTTTTCAGGATATGTGCCTTTGTTGTTGGTTAAAAATCAACAATGATTCCAAAAGCAGGAAAACTGTTTCCGGAGGCATTCTCGATTTCCTCTAGCTGATAACGGCTAGGGTCCGTAGGGTCTGTCAATTTATTCCCTGCTGCATCCATGGCTGGAATGAGGTAGGATTGGGATACCACCTCACTGGCATACAGGTTCTGCACATCGATATAAAGGTTCATGGAAAATCGCTGCCAATACCAGGTTTTGTCGAGACGAAGGTCTAACTGGTGATAGGTATCATACCGCTCAGTATTCAACAAGCCATAATCGAGAATACCGCTATTGGCAATGTCGTAGCGCTCGATAAGTGAGGAGGCCTGTCGGTCATATGGCGTATAAGGACGCCCTCCTATCAATCGGAATTTTAGCCCCAGCTCCCAGTGTTTCTTTAGCTTGACACCTCCAGTAAAGGTAAGCAGGTGACGGTTGTCCCAAGAAGATGGTACATACTGACCAGCCGCATCCTTGAATTCACTCATCACAAAAGTATAGGCAAGGATTCCGTAGAGTCCATTGAAGGATTTTCGCTGGGCAAGTAACTCAAAACCAAAGGCCCTGCCTTCAGAGGTAGCGCTCACTTCCTCGTTTCCAATCACACCGAAATCAGAGCCCAAATTGGCCAGACTGATCTGGTCTCTAACTGAAAAGGGATAGTTTCCATAGGCTTTGTAAAAGGCCTCCAAGGTCATTTTAGTACTGCTATCTGGCCTAAACTCAAGACCGGAGACATAGTGATCAGCCCGGATGGCTTTCAGCCCCTTATCCCGGTTGACCAGCACATTGTCCTGATCACGGTAGCCCATCACAGTATAGGCGGGCAATTGGTAATAGCGCCCTACGGAAGCGTTGAGGTTCCATGTAGGCGCCAGGGCATAGGTCAGTGAGAACCTGGGTGAGGATTGGTTAAAGGGGTTCTTCATGACTTTATTATAGGATAGCCCCTCCAAACGCAGCCCCAGGGAAAGTCCGAGTTTTCCGTCTGCAAAATTCTTTGACAGCTGACCAAATAACTGGTATTTCAGCAAGCTAAGCTCCGAATTAAAATCATAATTGTACAGCCCTGAAGTACCGGCTATCTTTTTAAAGGTACTGTTGGTATAACTGGCCTGTTCCAAACCCACCCCGGCAGTCAGACGAAGGTCATTGTCTAGCCTAGTCAGCTGCTCAAAACGCAGTTTGTGCTCCGTTTCCCTGGATTGGTAATCCAACAGGAGGTCTTCGGAAAGGTTGCTATTGTCAGCGTATTTGGTAGAACGGTTGTCCCAGGCATTCCTGCTAAATACCAGCTGACGGGTATGCTTCTCTCCGTAGTGCTTATAGACGAGTCCTAGGGTATAGTTCCACTGTTCC
>JASMME010000223.1 GCA_030748365.1 Lutibacter sp. | reverse complement strand
CGTTGTAAGTAGATCCTGTTCAAATAGAGCTTTCCGCATCGCAGCATCATGAGGCATTACCCCGGAACCAACGATGCCCCAATCATGATCAAGACCCATATTGAAAAGATCATCCAGCATATTTCGTTCAAAGGCGGAAATTTTGAGCAGGCCTTTCGCTCTCCGGAACTGGACCTAATCCAGGATGCCGACAGGCTTGACGCCATGGGTGCCATCGGAATAGCCCGCTGTTTTAACTATGGTGGATTTAAAAACCGCCCCCTCTACGATCCGGAAATTGCCCCCCAACCCGACCAAAGCAAAGAAGCCTACAAAAAATCAACAGCCCCCAGTATCAATCACTTTTACGAAAAACTGTTGCGTCTAAAAGACCGAATGAACACGGATACTGGCCGGCGTTTGGCCGTAGAAAGGCATCAATATATGGAAGGCTTCCTCCGTCAGTTCTACAACGAATGGGCAGGAAACTGTTAAACCAGGCTATTGAAATTTAGGCGGGCGTTTTTCTAAAAATGCCTGGGTACCTTCCTTAAAATCAGGGGTGGAAAAACAATGGGCAAACGCAGCGATCTCTACCTCATAACCATCGACGTCATGGCGGTATCCCGCATTGACCGCTTTGATTGCTGCAGCCAAGGCCGGCGATGCATTTCGGGCCATTTTACCAGCCATTTTCTTGGACACAGACAAGAGGTCTTCCTGGCTAACCACCTGGTTGACCAAGCCCCATTTACAGGCTTCATCGGCAGCAATCATCCCCGCAGATAAAATCATTTCCATGGCCTTTCCTTTACCCGTCAGACGGGCCAGGCGCTGGGTACCCCCATAGCCGGGAATAACGCCCAAAGAAACTTCGGGTAGGCCCATCTTTGCGGACTGGGCTGCGATCCTGACATGGGCCGCCATGGCCAATTCCAAACCACCTCCTAGGGCAAAACCATTGATAACAGCGATGACTGGTTTGGGGAAATTCTCTATAAAATGAAACAGGGTTTCCTGACCTTTTCTGGCCAATTTAGCAGCGGCATTTTCATCAAAATGGGCAAACTCGGCAATATCGGCCCCAGCGACAAAAGCCTTCTCACCACTACCCGTTAGCAGGACAACCCTGGTGGATGGATCTTTTTCCAAATGGCTGAAAGCCAGGTGTAATTCCTGGATAGTATCGCGGTTGAGGGCGTTTAGTTTGGTGGGTCTATTGATGGTAATCAGGGCAATCTTGTCCTGCTGATCGACCAAAATATTGTCAAATGTCATGGATATAGAATTTTTTTGATTTCAACAGTAAAGAAACTAAAATTTTCCCTATTTACCGGAAACTCTGTAAAAAAAAGATGGTTGATTTATTTAGAGAGAAGCCCGAAGACCCTCCAATGAACTCAGCGTTACTTCAAAGGCAATACAATGGTAAAGACAGTCCCTTTTCCCAAATCACTCACCACCTGAATACGCCCGTTATAAGCCTCCACGATGTTCTTAACAATGGCCAATCCCAAGCCCATACCACTGGTTTTAGTAGTGAATTTGGGCTCAAAAATCATGGTCTGGTCTGTTTCCGAAATGCCTTTTCCATTGTCTGAAACGCTGATCTTTACATGTCCGTTTTCGGACAATACTTTTACCTCTATCTTTTTATCTTCCACCGCTTCCAAGGCTTGAATGGCATTTTTTACCAAGTTGGTAATGACACGTATCAGCTGGTTCTTATCGAGCTCAGCATGGATAACCTGGCGGTTTGGAAGATAGTCGATATAGGGGGCCGCAAAGATGTCCAAGGTATGCTTGATTACAGAGACCACCTCCAGGGTTTCCCTTTGTTGGGCGGGCATATTGGCAAAATTCGAAAAAGCGGCTGCGATGGCACTCATGGTGTCTATTTGCTGGATCAACGTTTCGCTAAATTCAGTTATTTTCTGTGTAATTCCAGGGTCTGCAGGGTCGAATTTCCGTTCAAAACTCTGTACCGTCAGACGCATGGGGGTCAGGGGATTTTTGATCTCGTGGGCCACCTGTTTGGCCATTTCTCGCCAGGCCTGTTCTCGTTCTCCTTTCGCCAGTTTTGTCGCACTCTCCTCTAGTTTGTCAACCATATCGTTATAGGCATTGACCAGGGTATATATTTCGGCACTGGCATTTTTTAAGAAAATCTTCTCGTTTCTCGTATGCAGACGGGTACGGCTCATTTTATGGGTCACCGCCTTGATGGAGCGTGTGATATAGCTCGAAATAAAATAGGCCAGGGCAATGGCCAGTAAGAACATCAGCATGTATACATAGGCCATGCGGATTAAAAAAGCTTCCCGGTCCCTAATCTGTGCGGTGTTATCCTGTACATACTGCAGGTTTAAAATGCCGATAGGCACCTGCTGATCATCAGTGATATAGGAATAGGACGACTGAAAACGATTGTCATCAGCGGTTTGGGTAGTGAGAAAACGGGTATCATTATGTTCGGCAATACGCCCTAATAAAGGCTTTGCCAGTACAAGGGGCGCTGCCTGGCTTACAAAACCGGTTTGGGAACTCAGGACCAGGATGCCCTCCAGATCATAGAAGTTTATCGCTGACTTTTCTATGTTGGAGATTTCAAAAATTTTGTCTTTAAAAATTTCGGCGAGGTTTTCTCCGGCAATCCTATGGTTGTGCTCACTGGAGCCCAGCCAATAATCAATGGAAGCCATCACAGAAGCCTCTTTCCTTTCCAAACGCCTGAGATTGTACTGGTCTGTTTGCTCCTTGTACTGGTACATCGTCAGGACTGCAATCAGCACCGACGCTAGTAATACCAAGGCGATCATAGCCAAAAATATACGAATACGAAGGGAAAGCTGCCGAAGTTTCATAAATGGACCCGGTTTATTAGGATATTAGCCATGGTAAATATAGGGATATTTTTACGCTACGGATTACCTGGCTTACTTATAGCGTATTTTCAGCAGGATCAAGAAAAGCGCTAGCAAGGCTGTGAGGCTGTTTGAAAGAATCATAGGCAAGCTATCGAGGTGAATTCCGTACCACAACCACAACAAAATACCAA
>JASMME010000222.1 GCA_030748365.1 Lutibacter sp. | reverse complement strand
TCAAAGAAATTGCCATCTTCGGGTGTTTTGATGGGTACCAGGCGGTAGGCCATCCCGTCTAATTGCAGGTAGTCTTTCATCCAGATATATTCTTCTGCAGCCTGGGCACCTCCCGTAAAGTAGATGGGTTTCTCCCAGTGGTTGTTGGCCAGCATATCGAGCATTAAGATCCGGTTCTTTGACAGGGCATTGGGAATCGTAATGTCGATATAGGGTACGATAAGGTCTGCGTCCTTTGCGGCAACGGTACCGTTGGCAAGCACTTTTTCCTTGTCTACCGGGATGCGGATTTTGTTGGTGGGAAGTATTTTCTCTGGAACGCCATCTTCGTCCAGGTCATAGTAGGTAATCTCCTGCTCGCTTTGGATCCACTTCATAAAATAATCGATGCTGACCACCGAGTCCTTTAATTGCGGGATGAGTTCTTCAAAATAATAGGCCACGTCCAGGGTCCCCCATTTGTATTGGTCATGTGTCAGCTGTGAGGGGATTGGATCGGCCTTATAGGTCTTTCGTTTCATCTGGTCGATATACCAGTCTGTCTGGAACAAACTCGTGTTGACCAACTTGATATCGGTTCGGTAGTCCTCCACTTCCTGCAGGTACCAGAGCGGGAAGGTATCGTTGTCGCCGATGGTGAACATGATGGCGTCTTCTGCACAGGAATCCAGGTAGGCCTTGGCGTTCATATGCGAGGTGTACCGGCCCGATCGGTCGTGGTCATCCCAGTTCTCAAAAGCCATCAAAGTAGGAACTGCCAATAAGCAAACGGCACTCACACCATAGGCAACCAGCTGTCGGGAAGCCCGTTCTTTTAGGGCTTCGTAGAGGGCGAACACCCCCAAACCGATCCAAATGGCAAACACGTAGAAAGAGCCGACCACCGCATAGTCCCGTTCGCGGGGTTCAAAGGGTTTTGGATTGGTGTAAAAAATAATGGCAAAGCCGGTAAAGAGAAAGAACAACAGGAGATTGTAAAAATTCAGCTGGTCTTTTTTCATATGGAACAGCAGGCCGGCCAGGCCGAGGAGCAAGGGCAGGAAGTAGTAGGTGTTGCGCCCCTTGTTGTTTTGTACATCTGAGGGCAGGTTGCTTTGGGGCCCCAGGCGCAGTTCGTCTATAAAATCTATTCCGCTGATCCAGTTTCCGTTTTCCAGGTCGAGCTGGCCCTGTACATCGTTCTGTCTGCCGGCAAAATTCCACATAAAATAACGCCCGTACATATAGCCGAACTGGAAATCAATCATAAAACGGAGGTTTTCCAGGAAGGTCGGCCGGCGTTTGCTTTCCTGTGGAATCCCCGCGATGGCCTTGTAATTGGCAATGACCCCGGGGCTAGGATTGACCATACGTGGGATAAACCCTTTGTGTTTGTCACTCCAGTTGGGAAGGGCGTCTTTGTAGTGGTTGACAATGACGTATTTGCCGCTTTTCAGGTCTTTTTCGTATTTGGGTTTGTCATCCCGTCGCGGGTTTCTGGCATCTTCTTCCCGGTGGTAGGCAATGGAGTAGTAGGTATCGTAGAACACATTGGCATCGCCGTATTGTTCCCGGTTGTAATAAGCCAGCAGTTCCCGGGCACTGGACGGATTGTTCTCGTTGATGGTGGTATTGGCATTGGCCCTGATGGGCAACATCAACCAGGAGGAGAAGCCCAGCATGGTAAAGAGCAGGGAAAGGAGGGCGGTATTGGCCCGCAGCCATTGTTTTTGATGGGTATACCGGATGGCGGTATAGAAGGCAGTCACCAGCAGTACGGCGGCGATGATGCTACCGCTGTTAAAAGGCAGCCCGATTGAATTTACAAAGAAGAGCTCCAGGGCGCTGAAGTATTTCAGCGTAAAAGGAAACAGGAATTTAAAGACAAAGACCAGTACCAGTATGGCAATCGCGTTGGTGATAACAAAGGCTTTGCGGCTGGTGATCGGGTATTTTTTACTGCGGTAGAAAAATACGATGGAAGGAATGACCAGTAGGGAGAGTATATGTACTCCGAAAGAGAGCCCTACCACAAAACTGATCAGTAAGAGCCACCGGTTTCCCCTGGGCTGGTCCATTTCGTTTTGCCAGCGCAGGCCCAACCAGAAGAGCAGGGCCATCAAAAAGGAAGACATGGCATAGACTTCGGCTTCTACGGCACTGAACCAAAAGCTGTCGGAAAAGGTATAGGCCAGGGCGCCTGTTAGGCCGCTTCCCAGGATGGTGATCGCTTTGCCCTTGCTCAGGGTTTCTGAATCTCCGACCATTTTAAGGGCCAGTAGGGTGATGGTTCGGAACAGGAATAGGATGGCAAAGGCACTGGCCAAAGCCGACATAAAGTTCATCATTTTGGCGATCTCGGTGGCCTCGCTGGTAAACATGGCAAAAAAGGCACCCAACATCTGGAACAACGGGGCGCCTGGCGGGTGGCCTACTTCCAGTTTGACCGAGGTGGCAATGTATTCTCCGCAGTCCCAGTAGCTCACGGTGGGCTCTAAGGTCAGTGTATAGGTAATCAGGGCGATCCCAAAGGCCAGCCACCCTATCAGGGTATTCCATGAACGGAAGTTGGATATGTGCATAGTATAAGCGTTTAACCGAGGCGAATTTAGTGATTTTTAACTGAAAAATGGGCTAGATATACGGGTTCTCCGAGGCTTTTACTCTTAAAGAGTTGTTAAATATTCCGTGATGCCCGGAAAGGCGCTTGTCCGGGCTAAAAAAAAATCGTTTTTGTTTGTCGGATAAAAACTTTGGCTTAAATTTGCACTCGCAAAATGACCCATGGTGTAATGGTAGCACTCCGGTTTTTGGTACCGTCAGTCAAGGTTCGAGTCCTTGTGGGTCAACAACCAAAGTCTGTAAGAAATTCTTTTACAGTACATTACAAGATTTTTTGGTAACAGTGATTATTTAAACTGTTACCAAAATCCTTAAATACCCACCCAACTTATTCTTAATTGCTTAATTAACAGCAACTTATCACTAACACCAAAAAGGCTGTTAGGTGTTGTTAGTTTGTTGCTATCTTTTTCTCAGAAGTCGTTTTTAGATTCATGT
>JASMME010000221.1 GCA_030748365.1 Lutibacter sp. | reverse complement strand
GAAGTCAGTAGCCTCTCGTTTAAAGACATTAACTTCCAGGCAAAAGAACACCTGATCGAACGTATCGGAGCCCAGGCAGACGAAGCATTTATCAATGCCAGTGTGGCCAATGGCAGCTTTGACAGCCCAGGCAAAGAAGCCCTGAATATCGTATTTACCTCCTTACACGGAACCGCTATTAAGGCCATCCCGGAAGCCCTTAAAAGAGCTGGCTATTCCCAGGTACATGTCGTTGCGGAACAAGCAGTTCCAGATGGCGATTTTCCCACGGTCAAATCACCCAATCCTGAGGAACCGGAAGCCCTAAAAATGGCGACAGAACTGGCCGAAAAAGTAGGGGCAGATATCTTGATTGGCACTGATCCTGATTGTGATAGACTGGGTATTGCCGTCAGAGACCTCTCAGGAAACATGACCTTGTTAAACGGCAATCAAACCATGTGCCTGATGACAGACTTTTTGATCAAGTACTGGCAGCAAAACGGACGCTTAAACGGCAAGCAGTTTGTGGGCTCAACCATCGTTTCTACCAACCTGGTAAATGACATTGCCGCTGCTTATGGAGTAGAGACCAAGGTAGGTCTTACCGGCTTTAAGTGGATCGCTAAAATGATACGGGATGCAGAAGGTACCCAGGAATTTATTGGGGGAGGTGAAGAAAGCTTCGGCTATATGGTCGGTGATTTTGTCAGGGACAAGGATGCGGTAACCGCCACCTTACTCGCCTGTGAAATTGCTGCCAGTGCCAAGGCCAAAGGCAGCTCCATCTACCAGGAACTCCTGTCACTGTACGTACAGCACGGTATGTACAAAGAGGCCCTGATCTCCCTGGTTAAAAAAGGACTCAACGGTGCTGAGCAAATTGACCAGATGATGGCCGACCTACGGGAAAAACCCCTTGGGCTAATCGACGGAGAGAAAGTACAGTATATTTGTGATTACCAAAACGCCACCAAAACCAACCTATTAACCGGAGCGGTTAGTAAAATAAGGATACCGAAATCGAATGTACTCATCTATCATACGGAAAACGGCACAAAAGTAGCCGCAAGACCGAGTGGTACAGAGCCTAAAATAAAATTTTATATTAGTGTCCGGGAATCGCTGGACCATATTGACAATGCGGCAACGGTGGCAAATAAACTGGAAGCCAAAATTGCACGTATTGTCCAATCTATGAAATTAACTTGATGACCTATTTTAAAAAGATCATACAATTTGCCAGGCCCTATGCCAAATTTGCATGGTTGAATATGGGGTTCAATATCTTGTACGCCATATTCAATGTACTGTCAGTACTGGCTTTTATTCCCGTACTGGGCATCTTGTTTGGAAAGGCTGAAAAAGTATACGAAGCACCGGTTTACCAAGGCATTAATTCCCTGTACAACTACGCAGAGGCTTCTCTGAATTACCGGGTAACCAACCTGATGGAATCCGGAGGGGTGGAACAGGCCTTGCTATTTATTTGCATGCTTTCATTTGTACTGTTCTTTTGTAAAAACCTGTTCCGTTACTTGGCGTCCTTTGTACTGTCTTACCTGAGGAATGGGGTGGTCAAAGACCTGAGGGACCGGCTGTATAACAAGGTCTTAGACCTGCCGCTCGCCTACTTTTCTGAGAAGAAAAAAGGAGACTTGATCGCCCGTATGACGGCTGATGTTCAGGAGGTGGAAAACTCCTTTTTAACCTCACTGGAAGCCATTGTAAGGGAACCCCTGACCATTACGCTTACCCTTATCTCCATGTTTGCCATCAGTGCCAAACTGACCCTATTTGTATTCGTCTTGCTGCCGGTTTCGGTCTATATCATCGCTGCTTTGAGTAAAAAACTCAAGGCCAATTCCCTGTTGGCACAGCAGGAGGTTGGACATTTCCTATCATTTATCGAAGAGACCCTAGGAGGGCTGCGGGTAATCAAAGGCTTTAATGCCGGAGAAAGAATGGAGCAGAAATTTACCCGTTCTACCCATCGCTTTAGAAACCTGATGAACAAGGTATTGCAACGCAAGACCCTGGCCTCTCCCATGAGTGAGTTTTTGGGTGCCACCACCATCATCGCCATCCTCTGGTTTGGCGGCAAACTAGTCCTGGGGGAAAACAGTGATATCAGTCCTCAGGAGTTCTTTGGCTATATCGGTCTTTTTTACCTGGTATTGAATCCGGCCAAAGCCATCTCCACCGCCTTTTACAATATACAAAAGGGCAATGCCTCGGCCGAACGAATCGTAAGGGTGCTGGAAACAGAGAACCACCTTGTTGACAAGGAAGGTGCCCTGAAAAAAACGGATTTCAACAGTAGTATTAGTTTTGAAAAGGTCTCTTTTAAATACAAAAAAGACCTGGTCCTTAAGGATTTTACCCTAAAAATCAACAAAGGACAGACCGTAGCCCTGGTAGGACAATCCGGTAGTGGCAAATCAACGCTGGCCAACCTGATTATGCGTTTTTACGATGTCAACGAAGGGGCTATTAAAATAGACGGGGTAGATATCCGCGACCTCTCCAAAAAATCCTTGCGGAACCTCATGGGTATTGTTACCCAAGAATCCATCCTGTTCAACGATACGGTCAGCCATAATATACGCCTAGGATTAGAACAGGCCACAGAAGAGGCGGTACTAGAAGCAGCCAAGGTGGCCAATGCCTACGAGTTTATCCGGGAACTACCCGAGCTATTTGACACCCCTATCGGTGATCGTGGCGACAACCTTTCAGGCGGACAAAAGCAACGTGTAAGCATCGCCAGGGCGGTTTTAAAGAATCCACCCATCATGATCCTGGACGAAGCGACCTCAGCCTTGGATACCGAGAGTGAGCAACTGGTACAAAAAGCCCTGGAAAAGATGATGAAACACCGGACGTCCCTGGTGATTGCTCATCGACTATCAACCATTCAAAAGGCCGATTTAATTGTGGTCATGCAAAAGGGATGTATTGTAGAGCAGGGCAAGCACGAAGAATTACTAGCCAAAAAGGGAGTGTATTATAAACTGGTTAGCATGCAAACGCTTTACCAGTAAACAGCAGGGTATCCCC
>JASMME010000220.1 GCA_030748365.1 Lutibacter sp. | reverse complement strand
GTGGCTTGTTCGGTATTGGCGATGGCTGTCTGGCTAAGCGACGAGGAATCGTGGTTGAGCGAACTGGTATTACTCGCATATTTGTAGATGCTGACAGTGGACCCTTCGGAAAGGTCTATCAGATAGGCCTTGCTGATTTTTTTAGCTTCTACATCGGTTTTTGGTACCCTATGAATAGCCTTACCATCCATTGCCAGGGTGACCTTCATAGCTGTAGCGACCTGGAAGGCAGTTTTCAGGGTCTGCGACAGTATACAAGCACTATCTGCCTCTTCTGTCAGCCCAGCGATCTCCCAGAAATACTCATCGTAATTCGCGTCTTCGTTCATGACACCGGCATCAATATAAGGGCTAACAGTCAGCGTACCCGAAAAATTTAGGGCTTTGATATGGTATTCTATGGCCCCCACCTCTTCAAAATCTATGCTTATAAAACGCCTTGTCTTTAGCTCAATACGTTCACCGGTGGGTAAGGTTGCCTTACAAGAACGGCTTAGCCAGCCTTCTTTCATATTCAATTCGCGTCTAAAGTCAGCGACCTCACAGTTGTGCAAATCGAAGACCGATCCATTGACCAGCACATGGATTCCAATCCAGTTGGGGGCATTCAACACCTTCGCAAAATACTCCGGATAGCCGTTCTTCCACCAACCGACCCTTGTTTTGTCGGGGTAATAAATCCCTGCGAGGTAACTTCCCTGAAAGCTCGCTCCGGAATAATCCTCTTCAAAATTGGCCCGTTGCCCCATTACACCGTTGCCTATACTGAATAAACTTTCAGAGGCCTTGATGTTTTCAGGGGAAAATCCTTCTTCAATGATGGACCATGCATCCGGAATGATATACTTCTTGTTCATCAATCGTTATTTATAAGATTTTTTATATAATTTATGTCTATGTCTGCCATCTCTTTAAAGACAATATCTGCCTTTCCCAATACTTCCTTATCGCCAATACCAATACATTTCATACCGGCAGCCCTGGCAGCTTCTACACCAGCAATGGCATCTTCCACCACCACGCAGTCTTGGGCCTGTACCTTTAATTTTTGAGCACCGAGTAGAAACACCTCAGGGGCTGGTTTGGCCTGGGCCACCTCATTGCCATCAACAATGGCTGAGAACCGCTCATACAAGCCTACCTTTTGTAAGATCAAAGCCGCATTTTTGCTGGCTGAACCCAGGGCATAGCGTATATGGTTGGCATCTAGGAAATCTAACAATGCGGGCACACCCGGTAGAATTTCATCGGTGGTCATCTTATGAACAAAGGACAGGTATTGCCTGTTCTTTTCTTCCAAATACTGTTGCTTTTCCGCTGCCGAAATACGACGCCCACCTAGAGAAAGGAGTAGCTCGAGAGACTGTACGCGGCTGACCCCTTTTAAGCGTTCATTGTCTGCCTTGTTAAAAGGAATGCCCAATCGGTCTGCCAATTGATGCCAGGCCAGGTAGTGGTACTTCGCTGTATCTACGATGACCCCATCGAGATCAAAAATAAAGGCCATAGTGCTTCTCATTTGTTTGTATTGACTCATGATATGGTTGTTGTAGGATGATAGCGGTCATCCTCATCTTGTACACCAGCAACCAAGAGGGCGGCCAGCAACAAGGATAGTCCACTGATAACCAGGGCGTAAATAGGATTTCCGCTGTAGAGGTATTTTACCATAGGGCCCCCAATCAGTGCATTGACAATCTGGGGCAGTACGATAAAGAAGTTAAAGATACCCATATACACTCCCATCTTTGCCGCTGGAATGGAACCAGCCAATATGGCATAGGGCATGGCCAGGATACTGGCCCAGGCAATGCCAATCCCTACCATGGAGAGCAGCAACCAGTCCTTGTCTGGCATCAGGTAAATCGATACCAGGGCGAGACCTCCCAAAACCAGTGAATAGGCATGGGTGTTTTTTCGGCCAATCTTTCGGGCGATGGCTGGTAGAAAAAAGGCGTATACGGCAGAAACAGCGTTGTAAACCCCGAATAAAATCCCTACCCAATCACCGGCATTCTGATAGGCCTTGCTATGGGTATCGGTCAGCTCCAGACCGTATATATGGTGTGCAATGGCGGGCGTGGTAAACACCCACATACCGAATAAGCCAAACCAGGAGAAAAACTGTACGCCACTTAATTGTTTCATGGTTCGTGGCATGTTTTTGAAATCATCGGCAATACTCCATAAGCCCTTTGCGGGCGCTGCTGGTTCTGTAGGGGTTTCCATAAGGGCTAGCGCTTCAGGAGAATATTCTTTGGTCGTAAACACCGTAATTAAAATACTGATGACCAATACGGCTGCTCCTATCACAAAGGAATACAACAGATTGGCAGGGATCCGTCCTGGTTCAGCTTCGTTCATCACCCCCCACCAATTACTCAGTGCATAGGGCAACCAGGATCCTATCACAGCCCCTATACCTATAAGTACGGTTTGTACACTAAAGCCCAGCGTTCGTTGATCGGAAGGGAGCAGGTCGGCCACTAGGGCCCGGAAGGGTTCCATGGCCACATTGAAAGAGGCGTCCATAATCATTAACATACCGGCGCCCACCCACAAAGCAGGCATAAAGGCCGTAAACAAGTCCGCATTGGGCATCAAAACCAGTCCGAGGGAGGCCAGCAAGGCACCGCCCAAAAAATATGGACGTCTTCTGCCCAGACGCGTCCAGGTACGGTCACTGTAATAACCAATAATCGGCTGCACTATCAGGCCAGTCAGGGGCGCAACAATCCAAAACCAGGACAGTTCGTGTACATCCGCACCAAAAATTTGTAATATCCTACTGGCATTGGCATTTTGGAGTGCAAACCCCATTTGAATTCCCAGGAAACCAAAACTCATGTTCCAGATCTCTAGAAAACCCAGTTTTCTTTTTTTCATCTGTAGTCTGTTAATAATTATCAATCAAAGGGTATACGACAACAATCATCCTGGTTAGATCCAGTCCGTTGGCCATCGCCCATTATAATTTTGTGATATAAAATAAAAAAACACCTCACAGGAGTTCATTAGAGAACCCTATTGTGCTGTGTGAAATGCGAAGTAAAGTAGTAGTTG
>JASMME010000021.1 GCA_030748365.1 Lutibacter sp. | reverse complement strand
GGCCCTGATGCGATCCGGACGTTTTGACCGACAAATCTACGTAGACCTGCCAGATTTGAATGAACGAGAAGAAATTTTCAAAGTACATATAAAACCCCTAAAACTGGACAAAGACGTAGACCTAGACTTCTTGTCACAGCAAACACCTGGGTTTTCCGGTGCAGACATAGCAAACCTCTGTAATGAAGCGGCTTTAAATGCTGCCAGAAAGAATAAAAAGTCGGTGCAACACCAAGATTTTCTGGATGCCGTGGACAGAATTGTGGGTGGATTGGAGAAGAAAAACAAAATAATTTCTCCCAAAGAGAAAAAGACCATTGCCTTCCACGAAGCCGGTCATGCCACCGTTAGCTGGATGCTGGAACACGCTGCTCCCTTGGTAAAGGTAACCATCGTCCCTAGGGGTCAATCGCTGGGCGCCGCTTGGTATTTACCAGAGGAACGCCAAATTGTGCAAGCGGAACAAATGCTAGATGAGATGTGTGCCACCCTGGCAGGCAGGGCTGCAGAGAAGATTATTTTTAACAAAATTTCTACCGGCGCCCTCAACGACCTAGAAAAAGTAATGCGACAGGCCCGTTCAATGGTAACCATTTACGGCCTAAACGATGAGATTGGAAACCAAACCTATTACGACTCATCTGGTCAATCGGACTATAACTTTACAAAGCCCTATAGCGAGCAGACTGCCCAGATCATAGACAAAGAAATTTCCACCATCATAGAGGAACAATACCAACGAGCAATCCAGATTCTCAAAGAAAATAAAAGCAAGCTTAGCCTCCTGGCAGAACACCTTCTAGAAAAAGAGGTCATCTTTAAAAAAGACCTGGAAGCTATTTTTGGCAAACGTCCTTTTGACCAGAAACCTTCTACTAAGGAGGACTCGGAGGACAACCAAGATAGTATTCCTGAAAATTCGCCGGAAACTAGCGAATAAATTCATATCTTTTTTATAATTTTGGGCTTGGACCTGTTGGACGGGTTCATTATTCGAACCAGCCAATGCGTTTTCTAAGAAATCTGTTTTTATCAAAAAAATCTGGGGAGGAAGATTTAGTGTCTCCAGAGGCTGAAAATGATTCCTTAGACCAGGTTTTTGTTAAAAATTTTGTCCAAAGAAAAGGCAAGTTCCTCTACTGCACTTCCCTGGAAGATGTTGTTGAGAACATACAACACATCACTTCTGAAAATGACTGGAAAACCCTTGTCTGCAATGACCATAACCTGTTAAAATTATTTGACAAAACTGGGTTGAAGATCAGCGAACATATGACGGATTCATTTCCTGTATTTTTAAGCTGTGAGTATTTAATTGCAGAGAACGGAAGCATCCTGTTTTCATCCAATCAGCTGAGAGAACACAAAATTGCCAGCCTTTCCGATCATTTTATCGTCTATGCAACCACCAGCCAACTGGTAAAAACAAAGGGGGAAAGTTTGACCGGCATCAAATCACATTACCGGGGCAATATTCCCAGTAATATCAGCGCTGTCAAAAACTATGAACTATCCCCTGACAGTAAAGATCTTATGCATGTTGGCAACAACGCTAAAAACTTATACCTGCTACTTTTTGAAGATTTGTAAATTATGGGAAAACTGTTAACGCGTATGGTTTCTGGGGTATTGTTTGGAATGATCCTTACTTTCGCCATCCTTTACAGCAAGGAAACGTTTATGGTATTGTTCTACCTGATTATGCTCGTCTGTATGTTCGAATTTAATCGAATGATTGGCGTCAATAGTATTTTTCCCTACCTCATCGGCACACTGCTTTTCCTACTCATTATCAACCTGGCTATAGAAGAATTCCACTCGAAGATTATCTTTGAATATACGGGACTGGTCTTATTCTTGAGTATTTTTTTCTCTTTTCTATCGGTATTGTTCGAGCAAAAGAATACAGCAGCCCTTCATTTGGGCAAAATCTTTCTAAGCATTTTCTACATAGTCATTCCTTTTAGCCTGATGGTGCGTATCCCTTTTCTGAATGCGTCCTTTGCCTATGTGAATACAACCATATTGGGGGTCTTTATCCTTATTTGGACAAATGATTCCTTTGCTTTTTTTGTGGGAAAAAACCTGGGTAAACACAAATTATTAGAACGGGTATCTCCTAATAAAACCATTGAAGGTTTTATAGGAGGTATGGTCTTTACCTTTATAGCTGGTTTTATACTGGCGACACAATTCAATACATACCCCCTCATTCAATGGCTGGTCATTGCTGGAATTGTGAGTGTTTTCGGCGTGTTGGGTGACCTAATTGAGTCTGTGTTCAAAAGACAGGCCGGCATCAAGGACAGTAGCAATTATATTCCTGGACACGGCGGGTTTCTAGACCGGTTTGACAGCGTTATTTTTGCAGCACCATTTATATTTATATACTTACAATTCATACAATGATAAGGTTTCATAGAGAAGGTTATAAGATTATTTTAATAGCAAGCCTGATAGTGGGTATTGGCATACTACTCATCGAGCGTTTTATCGAGAATAACCTACTGAATAAATGCCTGTCAATGAGCCTGCTCATAGGGTATTTGCTTATCCTCCAGTTCTTTAGAAACCCCCGCAGAAAAACAAACCTGAATGACCAGCATATCCTGGCACCAGTAGATGGAAAGGTTGTGGTGATTGAGCAGGTAGAAGAAAATGAATATTTCAAAGACCGACGTATCCAGGTATCTATTTTTATGTCACCTGTAAATGTACATGTCACCCGTTATGCCATGAGTGGCACCGTACAGTACAGCAAATATCATCCTGGAAAATACCTGGTTGCCTGGCATCCGAAGTCTTCCGAAGAGAACGAACGCACCACCGTTGTCATAGAGAATGAAACCGTCGGAAAAATCCTATACCGCCAAATTGCCGGTGCACTCGCCAAAAGGATTGTGAATTATGCCAAACCTTCAATGCAGGTTGTACAGGGAGAAGATGCCGGTTTTATCAAGTTTGGTTCACGGGTAGACCTCTTTCTACCCCTAAATGCCCAAATTAAGGTGAATTTACACGATAAAGTACGGGGAGGGGAACAGGTTATCGCTACACTAGACTAGGCACCTTTTAAATATTTTTCTGCTAGCTGGTCTAAAAATATATTTTTTTATAGATTTATCCCGTCGTTGACCTAGCTGTTTCTTGGTCTCTATCGACAATACTAACTAATTATATCCCTATGAAAACAATCAAGCCAATTTCTATCCTGTTGATTGGTGTACTCGCACTGATTTCCTGTAAAGAGATCCCTAAAAAAGAGGTGACTGCTAACGCAAAGTACTACGTCCTGGAAGCGGATTCAATTTCCGTCAACTGGACCGCCTACAAAACAACCGAAAAGATCCCCGTAAAAGGAACATTTCAGCAGGTATTGCTTCCGCAAGCCCGGAAAGGCCAGACGCCAGCTGAGGCCTTGGACGGCACACAATTCACCATTCCAATCAGCAGCCTATTTACCGGAGATACCGGCAGGGATACTAAGATTAAGGATTTCTTTTTTGGAGTGATGAAACAAACAACCTCTTTGAAAGGAAACATTCGGATCATAAACGAGGCCAGCGGAACCATTGACTTAACGATGAATGGACTGTCCAATAGCTTTCCTTTCAGCTATATTGTCAAGGAAAACACGCTTGAGTTAAAAGCCCAAATTGATGTGGAAAAGTGGCAAGCCCTAGAAGCCCTTACATCGCTCAACAAAGTCTGTGAACTGCTGCACACGGGTGCTGACGGTATCAGTAAAACCTGGAGTGAGGTAGCGATAACAGCCCGTGTTCATCTATGATATGATTGATCCGGAAAACAGTGATTCTATGGGTGAAATGAGCAACGGAATTAAAAAGCCGTGTTTTCATCCCAGGCTTCCAATACTTCTTTAATCTTCTTGATAAAACTACCCCCCAAAGCACCGTTGACCACACGATGGTCATAGGAATGCGATAGGAACATCTTGTGTCGTATTCCTATAAAGTCACCCTGATCGGTTTCAATAACAGCCGGTACCTTCCTAATGGCTCCTAAGGCCAGAATACCGACCTGTGGCTGGTTGATAATTGGGGTGCCGAATACACTGCCAAAACCACCTACATTGGTAACCGTATAGGTCCCACCTTGTATTTCATCTGGTGCCAAGGCACCGTTTCGGGCCCGATTTGCCAAATCGTTGACTGCGCGGGTCATACCAGTTAAACTAAGTCGATCAGCGTGTTTGATAACCGGAACAATTAAGTTACCGTCGGGCAAAGCAGCGGCCATTCCCAGGTTGATGTCCTTTCGCTTGATAACGGAAGTACCGTCCACAGAGATGTTCATCATGGGAAATTGCTTTAAAGCCATCGCAACCGCCTGCATAAAGACCGGTGTATAAGTAATTTTTTCTCCTTCCCTGGCAAAATAAGCCTCTTTGACTGCATTTCTCCACTTTACAATAGGCGTTACATCCACCTCGATAAAGGACTGAACATGGGCAGCGGTTTGCACCGAGTCTACCATGTGCTTGGCAATTAATTTGCCCATTCGACTCATTTCAATGATTTCATCTGCTCCATTGACAGAAACGGGGGCACTGCTTTGTGATTGCAACTCATTTGGCACTTTGGCAGCCGGAGTTGGACCACTAATTAGCGGAGCAGTCTCGCGGCCCTTTTCAAGATAGGCCAGTATGTCTTTTTTGGTAACGCGCTGGTCCTTTCCACTACCGGAAATCATTTCGAGTTCCGCCATCGAAATCCCCTCTTTGGCAGCAATGTTTCGCACCAGGGGAGAATAGAACTTACCAGAAGGAGCCGTTGTAAGCCTATCCACATCTTCCGTGGTCTGTGCAGCCTTCTCAGTTGTTTCAGTGGGAATGGCTAGGATCGCTTTATTCTCAGGGGTTTCAGACAGGGATTCAGAATCGGAAAGAGATTCATCAGTTTCAATAATGGCAATGGCTGCTCCGACTTGTACCACCGCATTTACCTCATACAAAATCTCCACCAGGGTACCGGAAACTTCACTGGGCACTTCCGAATCTACTTTATCGGTAGCAATCTCTACAATTGCCTCATCTGTTTCAATACGATCTCCCACTGATTTCAACCAGGAAGTAATGGTTGCCTCTGCAACACTTTCTCCCATTTTAGGTAACCTAAGTTCAAATTTTGCCATGTTCTACTTTTTTGAGCAATGCAAATTTACAAAAACAATTCCCTTCAAAGAGAAGTGACGTTGCGATTCCCTTAAAAAAAACAACCATCTGGGGCAAAAAACGATAATTTTCACAGCTTTTATATCACTTTTTGATAGTCATTTCAGGCTGACAATTATTTTTTTGATAAATGTTAGATGGTCATAGAAAAAATTCGGGTGTCGGGCTTATTGGCAATCAGTCTCAGGTCAAAAGCCATACAGATATTTCGGACAAACATACGCCCTTCCTCCTTTACCACTAGTTTTTGATCAGACACTTCAAGGAATCCATCATCAACCATTTCAGAGAGTCTTTCAAGAATCCCTGCCTTTATATCAGCAGCCAGGCCTTTGTTCCAAGAAGTCTCCAAATGACACATAAGGTTGAGAATGTGCTGCCTGATTATCAGGTCTTGTTCCGTGAGCAAATGCCCCCTAAAAATAGGAATCTCCCCCTTGTTTACGCGTTGCGTATAGGTTTCAACCGATTTTTCATTCTGGGCAAAGGCATACCAGGAATCACTGATGGAAGACATCCCTAAACCAATCATTAAGGCGGTTTTACCTGCCGTATATCCCATAAAATTTCGATGCAGTTTTTTAGATTCCATGGCTTTGTAAAGGGTGTCATTCGGCAGGGCAAAATGATCCATCCCTATTTCGATATAGCCATTATCAAAAAGCAATTGCTTCCCAAGTTCGTACAGGTGGCGCTTTACCTTGTCTTTGGGCAAGTCATTTTCATCAAAACCTCGCTGTCCGACGCCTTTGATCCAGGGTACGTGGGCATAACTGTAATAGGCAATCCTATCTGGTCTTAGGGCAATGGTATTTTCAAAGGTTTTTTGAATGCTGTCGGCCGTTTGAAAAGGCAGGCCAAAAATAAGGTCATGACTGATCGATTCATAGCCTATCTTTCTGGACAACGCTGTCACTTTTTTGACCTGTTCAAAACTTTGCACACGGTGAATGGCCTTTTGAACGACGGGATCATAATCTTGGATGCCAAAGCTGTTGCGCCTTGCGCCCAGGTCATACAGGGTTTGTAATTGCCCTGGCGTGGTCAGATTGGGATGGCCTTCATAGCTAAATTCAAAAGTCTCAAACTTCTCCCCCCTTTTAAAAATCCCTTCTATAAGTTTGGTCAGCTGGCTACTAGAAAAAAAAGTAGGGGTGCCACCTCCCAAATGAATTTCCCTGATCCTGGGCCGCTCTCCTAGGAGGTCACAATAGAGGTCCCATTCCTTGAGTACGGTTTCGATATAAGGCGCCTCCACTTCATGGCGCTTGGTAATACGCTTGTGACAGGCACAAAAAGTGCAAAGACTTTCACAAAAAGGAAGGTGGATATACAGACTGATCCCTTCCTTGTTATTACTTTCTCCAAATGACCTCAGCAAGGTGTGTTGCCAATCTTCCACTGCAATACCCCCCTTGTCCCAAAAAGGTACGGTTGGATAGCTGGTGTATCTAGGTCCGGGAATATTGTATTTTTGGATAAGGTGTTTCATAGGAAAAGGTGATAAAGCTCGCTAAGCCGGAGCATAGTCTTTAACAGCATCTATAAATGCCTTGGCATGATCAGTGGGCACATGAGGCAGTATCCCGTGGCCGAGGTTCACAATATAGCGGTCCTTGCCGAAGTCATCGATCATACGGGTAACCATTTCTTTGATAACTGCTGGAGGCGATAACAACCTAACCGGATCAAAATTACCCTGCAGCGTAATGCTATGACCTGTCAGTTCACGCGCTACTTTGGGAGATACGGTCCAATCAACCCCCAAGGCAGCTGCCTTAGACTTCGCCATTTCTTCTAGGGCAAACCAGCAACCTTTTCCAAAGGCAATAACAGGTACCAGGGGAGTCAGGGTATCGATGATCTGTTGGATGTATTTCCAAGAGAACTCCTGGTAATCTTCTGGAGAGAGCATACCACCCCAGGAATCAAATATCTGAACCGCATTGACACCCGCAGCGACTTTTTCCTTTAAATAAGCAATGGTGGTATCCGTAATTTTTTGCAGGAGGGTGTGGGCGGCTAGGGGTTGGGTAAAACAAAATTCCTTGGCCTTGTCAAAATTCTTAGAGCCTTGTCCCTGAACACAGTAGCAGAGAATGGTCCAGGGAGAACCGGCAAAACCAATCAAAGGAACCTCGTCACAGAGCAATTCCTTGGTGGCCTTAACGGCTTCCATTACGTAGCCCAAGGCTTGCGTTACATCGGGAACGACCACCCGGTCCACGTCTTTTTGAGAACGGATGGGTTCGGGCAACCAGGGCCCTACACCCGGTTTCATCTCCACCTGTATGTTCATAGCTTGTGGCACCACCAAGATATCAGAGAATAAAATGGCCGCATCCATTCCATACCTTCGGATGGGCTGAACAGTAATTTCTGAAGCCAGTTCAGGCGTCTGGCAACGGGTAAAAAAATCATATTTTTCACGGATGGCCATAAATTCAGGTAAATAACGGCCTGCCTGCCGCATCATCCATACTGGAGGACGTTCCACAGGTTCTCCTTTAAGGGCTCTTAAAAAAAGATCGTTCTTTATCATATTATCGTTTCTCTTGATTGCTTATTGTTGTGTGCCTGGTAAATTTACCAGCGCTTTTTCTTTATTCCGGCAACAGCCTCCATGGCCTTGGCCACCGCTTTTTTGACCTGTAATAGGTTTTTTTTGGTCAGGGCAGTTGAGAGGAACCAGGACTCGAACTGGGAAGGTGGTAAAAACACCCCATGTTCGATCATTTTCCAGAAAAAGATTTTAAACTTTTCTGTGTCGCTTGTTTGGGCCGTTTTAAAATCGACCACTTTTTGATCGGTAAAGAAAGGATTGATCATAGACCCAAATCTGTTCACCTGCAGGTCGATACCGTTTTCCTGGGCCGCTGACAATAAAATAGCTTCCAATCGCTGGGCTGTTTCGTTGAAATCGGAATAGGGGTTCAATCGTTTGAGCTCTTCCAGGGTCGCTATTCCACAGGCCATAGCAATGGGATTGCCTGACAGGGTACCTGCCTGGTACATCGCTCCCAGGGGGGCCACCATTTCCATGATCTCATTGCGGGCGCCGTAGGCGCCTACAGGGAAACCACCACCCACTACTTTTCCAAGACAGGTGATATCGGCTTCAAAACCGAGCAGTTCCTGGGCACCACCAAACTTCGATCGAAAACCAGTCATTACCTCATCGGCAATCAACAGGGCTCCGTGCTCCTTCGCAAGGCTGTTCAGGGCTTTTATAAAAGAAGCCGTGGGTTTTACCACACCCATATTCCCCGCAATGGGTTCTATAATCACCGCCGCAATATCATCTCGGTGTTTGGCAAATTGTGCGGCGACACTTTCAATATCATTGTACCTTGCTATCAGGGTGTTCTTAACCGCTTCCTCAGGGACGCCTTTGCTCCCCGGCAGACTGAGGGTTGCCAAACCAGATCCTGCAGCTACGAGTAAGGCATCACTATGGCCGTGGTAACAACCCGAAAATTTAATGATTTTATTCTTACCAGTATAGGCCCTGGCCAAACGGAGGGCACTCAATACGGCCTCTGTTCCTGAGTTCACAAAACGCACCTTGTCCATACCTGGAAAAGCCTCGCAAACCATCTGGGCCAATTGAATTTCAGCATGGGTAGAGGCCCCAAAGGTATAGCCTTTGGAAAGGGCTTTAGAAACTGCTTTTTCCACCCGTTTGTTCCGGTGTCCCAAAATCATGGGGCCATAGGACAAAACGAGGTCTATATAGGTATTTCCATCTACGTCATTGATCGTACTTCCGGAAGCACTCTCCATAAAAATAGGAACACCTCCAACTGACTTAAAGGCCCTTACTGGTGAGTTGACTGCCCCTACCAGGTGTTTTTTTCCTTCCGTGTACAGCGAAAAAGATTTTTCCAGGTTCATAGATTGGTTTTATTTGGTTAAGCACTTAGCGACCTCCTTGGCAAAATAAGTGATGATGATGTCGGCACCTGCCCGTTTCATCGACAACAAGCTTTCCATCATCACGCGTTCCTCATCAATCCAGCCTTTCTCGGCAGCCGCCTTGATCATGGCGTATTCTCCACTTACATTATAACAAGCGACCGGTCGGTCAAAATTGCGTTTTAGGTCACTGATGATATCCAAATATGACAAGGCTGGTTTTACCATGAGGATATCCGCCCCTTCCTGATCGTCAAAAGTAGCTTCACGCAGCCCTTCATCGCGGTTAGAAGGATCCATCTGATAGGTTCTTCTGTCGCCAAAGACAGGGGTAGAATCTGCGGCATCCCTGAACGGACCGTAGAATGCGGAGGCGTATTTTACCGCATAGGACATAATAGGAAGATTGGTAAATCCGTGTTGATCCAAGGCCGTCCGAATGGTGGCGATCATGCCGTCCATCATACCAGAGGGGGCAACCATATCAACCCCAGCTTTGGCATGGGATACCACCTGTTTGGCAAGGTTGACAAGGGTTGTGTCATTGTCCACATCCTGCTGGTGGATGATTCCGCAGTGACCGTGACTGGTGTATTCACAAAAACACACATCGGTGATTAGGTATAGACCGGGATGGTTTTTTTTGATAAAGCGAACCGCTTGTTGCATAATCCCCTGGTCATTCCAGGTTTCTGAACCTTGCTCATCTTTCTTTGATGGAATACCGAACAATAGCACGGCTGGAATATTCAGGGCGACCACTTCATCGAGTTCTTTGGAAAGGGTGTCCAGAGAATAGCGTTTGATTCCCGGCATGGAAACAATGGGTGTTTCTATGTTGCTACCCTCCTCTATAAACAAGGGATAAATCAGATCGTCTACAGACAGTTTGTGCTCTCTTACCAGACGGCGGATGTTGTCAGTGCTTCGTAAACGGCGGGTTCTATTGATCATATGCTTATAGATTAAGATTGAAAATGGCTGTTGACAGCATCGATGACACCTTCCACTGTTGGGATCGAAGCAACAATGGTCTGGCTAAAATATTTCCGGGCCTGCTTGGCGGTGGTTTCTCCTATACAGAATGCGACAGGGTCAGTAGTATTCGAAATTTGCAAATAACTCTCCACACCAGAGGGGCTAAAAAACAGGATACCCCGATGGGTATCCGCAATTTTTTTAGGACTCAGGGTGGTCTGGTAACAAACGATCTCTTCGAGCTGGAATTCCCGGGATTTCAAGACCTCCGGCAATACCTCTCTGCGTTTGTTTCCACAAAAGAATGCAATTTTCTTATCTGTGAGGTTTTCAACGAGGTAGTCCGCCAGTTTTTCGGCAGATTGTTCACTGTGTGTAACCTTGCCAATCCTCTTTTCAATCAAGCGCTTGGTACGCCTACCAACACAATAGATATCACCGAAGTTGAGTTCGGAAGGGTCAACATTACTCAACAGGGCGTGTACGGCATTTTGACTGGTGATAACAACCTGGGGTACGGGTTTGCAAACCACACTGTTTTTTAAACGGTTATGACGGACGGTGATAAAATCACTCATCCCTACCCCTATATTTACATCCAGCCGTTTTGACTGATCAAAAGAGAGGGTTTTGGTAGCGTACACATGGAGGTCTTTTTCTAGATTTCCCTGTGGACGCATCAGTTTTTTTGCCCCCTTGTCCAAAAGGTAGTTGGCCGCTCTTTCGCCAAGGCCTTCCAGCTGATCAATTGGACTGGTTTTGCTGTATTCCATCTGCTGCTTTCCATCAGGACTGGACAAGACCCCTCTAAACTTAAGTTCGTCATTTCTAATCGTTGCCAGGGCACCGATTGGCGCGGTACAACCGCCTTCTAATACCCTTAAAAACGTACGTTCTATAGAGACACAGGTTGCCGTTTCTTCATGGTTGAGTTCCTGGCAAATTGTCAATAGTTCCTGATTTTTTCCCAGGGCCGCTACCATAACCGCTCCCTGAGCAGGCGCTGGCACCATCCAATCGAGATTGAGATGGTTTTTGGGCAATAATTGCAAGCGCTTCAGGCCTGCCGAGGCAAAGATAGCACCATCCCAGTCATGCGCATCCAGTTTTTGCAAACGTGTATTGACATTGCCCCTAAGGCCTGTAATCTTATGGTTTGGATAGCGATAAAGCCATTGTGCCTTTCGGCGAAGACTCCCGGTGGCAATAGTAGCAGTTTCATTTTCAAAAAAATGCAGGTCTTTCTTTAAAACCAGTACATCATTAAAATTGCCTCTTTTTAGCACTGCTGCCTGTACAATACCTTCAGGCAATTGGGTAGGAACATCTTTTAAAGAGTGGACGGCGATATCAATCTTTCCTTCCAACAAAGCAAGGTCCAGATTTTTAGTAAACACCCCGGTAATTCCCAATTCATACAATGGTTTGTCGAGCACTACATCCCCCACTGAGTCGATGGGTACCAACTCCGTTTTATGACCTAAAAACGCCAATTGATCGGCAACTGTTTTCGCTTGCCAAAGTGCCAATTCACTTGAGCGAGTGCCAATTCTAATACTGTTTCCCATGTTTAAAGGCTGATTTTTTCTG
>JASMME010000219.1 GCA_030748365.1 Lutibacter sp. | reverse complement strand
AAAAAGTGAAAGAAGAAAATACCGGCAATGCCATATCCATAGGCCCTGCTAAACCTATTTTTCTGCCTTTCAGACAGCCAGATAATCCTGCACAAAAACACCGTAAACATAATCACTACCAGGGAAGTTCCCAAAAAGCCCCATTCTTCACCTACTGTAGAAAAGATATAGTCGGTTTGTTGTTCGGGCACAAAGTCACCTTGGGTACGCTCTCCCTGTAAAAAGCCCTTTCCGCTAAGCCCTCCTGAGGCGATGGTTTTGACCGATTGATGGGTATTGTAACCGATACTCTCAGTATCCTTGTTCTTTCCCAGCACGATATTGATCCGGTCTCGGTGTCGTTGTTCAAACACCTGGTGAAAGATCAGGTCTGCACTGACCACGTATATTGCGGAAATGAGGCAAATCCCCACGATCTTTATCCATTGTTTCTTAAGGACTTTTCGTTGGTAAATAACCAGGTACAGGAGGGTGAGGGTGCAGATCGCAGCAATTCCTAAAAGCATGTTGAAATATCCAACAAACAAGGTTGTCAGGAACAATACAACGATGGCCATTCCTAGCAACACATAATAAGAAGGCAGTCCTTCCCGGTACAGCACCATAATAAAGGAAGTATAAATCAAGGCGGACCCAGGGTCTGGCTGCAAGGTAATCAACAAGGCGGGGATGGCTAAGATGGCAAGTACTTCCAGTTGTGACCGGAGCCGTTGTAGGTTGAACTGTCTGTCCGTCAGTAACCTAGCGATGGCCAGGGCTGTCATGGATTTCGCAAATTCAGCAGGCTGTAGGCTCGCATTTCCCAGCGAATACCAGGAAGTAGCCCCGTTCACCGTTTTTCCGAAAAGAAAAAGACCGATGAGCAAAGCGATGCTAATCAGGTAAAAGACGGATGAAAAACGTTCGTAGAACTTCGCATCGAACAACAAAATTACGATGGCCAAAGGAATGCTTAAAGCAATCCAGATTAGTTGTTTTCCGTAGTCTGTTGATAGGTTAAAGAGCGTCCACGACTCCGACCCCGAAGAAGCGGCATAGATGTTTACCCAGCCCATACCAACGAATAAGCAATAACACAAGACCAGTGGCCAGTCAAGTCCCGCAAACAGGTTACTTCTTCTGCGTCTCATTTTTTGATAATTTTTCTAAGCGTTGTTTTTCGTATTCGTCTTGCAGGCTTCCTTCCATAATACGTCTTTCCTCCCAGGGTTTGCTGATACTGCCGCGGAGGTATTTTTCAATCATCAGACTGGCCATTGGCCCGGCCCAGCGAGCCCCCCAATAGCCGTTTTCTACGAAAACTGCCAGGGCAATTTTGGGATTGTCCTTTGGAGCAAAGGCAATAAAAATAGAGTGATCCTGTCCGTGCGGATTTTCGGCAGTTCCTGTTTTTCCACAAATCTCGATACCGGATACCTTCGACCATTTTGCAGTGCCACCGGGATGTTCCAGTACGTTAAACAAACCCTCGATAATAGGTTCAAAATAGGCCTTTTTTATCGTGGTGGTCTTTGGCTTGGTAAAATTTATATCAAGGTCTTTACCGTCAATTTTTTTTACAATATGAGGGGTGTAATAGAAGCCGCGGTTGGCCACAATAGCCGTCATATTTGCTAATTGTATGGGGGTAGAGAG
Source organism: Lutibacter sp. (assembly GCA_030748365.1). Classification (GTDB taxonomy): domain Bacteria; phylum Bacteroidota; class Bacteroidia; order Flavobacteriales; family Flavobacteriaceae; genus Lutibacter. The sequence continues at coordinate 1,431 of JASMME010000219.1, read as the reverse complement.
GACTTCTCCCTGTCCGATGGCATTCGATATGCTATAGGTGGCTTTCCAGTTGATACCAGGGTACCACCGGTTGTAGAAATTGCCATTGGGAATCAGTCCCTTTTGACCGACAGACAGGTCGTTGTTTAGGTAATTGCCAAAGCCAAAACTCCGTACGTGTTTACTCCAGGCATCCATGCCTTCGGTAGGCGTAGGATATTTTTCAATGACCTTTCTATAGGCATCTGCAAAGTAGCTATTACACGAGCGATACAGGGCTTTGTTCAGCCTAACCGTAGCCCCAAGGGTACCACAATGGCATTTCATAAAGGCGTGTTTTTGCGACCCATACCGGTAGCCTTCAAAACACTTGATACCTGAGGATGGATCAATAACACCTTCCTGGAGTGCTGCCAGTGCCGTTACAATCTTAAAGGGAGAGCCTGGAGGGTATGTACCCTGAAGACCCCGGTCGAACAAGGGTTTGTTTATACTATCTAGATACAGCTGTGTAAAGTTTTTAGACCGCTCCCTGCCAACCATCAGATTCGGGTCATAGGTAGGGGCAGAAACCAAGGTTAGCAATTCACCTGTAGCTGGTTCAATGGCTACGATCGCCCCCCGTTTGTTAGCCATTAGGGCCTCTCCGTATTGTTGCAGTTCCGAATCAATAGTGAGGGTGATGTCTCTGCCGTGTATTGGAATGGTGTCGTACCGACCCTTCTTATAGGCGCCGACTTCTTTGTTAAAGCGATTGCGTTGGATAAATTTCACCCCTTTCACCCCCCTTAAGTCGCGTTCATAGGTCTTTTCTACACCTGCCGATCCAATAAACTCCCCCATTTGGTAGTAGGGGTTCTTTTGAATCAGCGGCTCTGTTACTTCACTGATATAGCCCAAGATATTTGGCGCTGATTTGACCGGATATTCTCTCAGGGACCTTTTTTGAATGTAAAAGCCTTTGAACTTGTGCATCTTTTCTTGCAGATAGGCAAAGTTATCTTTTGACAGTTGCCTGACAAAAGTAGAAGGAATTCGCACAGAGTAGCGTTTGGCACGGGCTATTTTCTTGGTAAAATCTTCACGACTGATTTGTAAGAGTTCGCAAAATTCAAGGGTGTCCTGTAAGCTTACTTCCCTGGGAACCACCATGACATCATAGGACCATTGGTTGGCAACCATCAATTTGCCATTTCGGTCGTATATATACCCGCGTTCAGGGTATTGATACCTAACTTTGACTGCCGAACTGGAAAGTGTTGGTACGTTGTAGGGATTGTCCATTACCTGCAGGAAGAACAATTGACCAAGTAGTACAATAGCGGAAACCAGGATAGAAAAAATCAGTAAACCCCTTCGATTCATTTATTTTTTGTTCGTAAAGATTATCATCCCCAAGGTACTCAAAAATATGGTAAACAGCCCAGTAAAAAAAGTATTTGAAAGGACCGA
>JASMME010000218.1 GCA_030748365.1 Lutibacter sp. | reverse complement strand
TCCTGGAATTGGTGGCTATGATCTCGGAGGTGATGCCCAGGGCCGGCAATAATACAATGTATACTTCCGGGTGGCCCAAAAACCAGAACAGGTGTTCGAATAAGATTGGAGACCCCCCTTGATAGTGCAGTACTTCTCCCTGGATAAAAATATCCGACAAGAAAAAAGACGTTCCAAAACTCCTGTCAAAGATGAGCAGCAAGGCTGCTGACAACAAAACCGGGAAGGAAACTACTCCAATGATGGCTGTTACAAAGAAAGCCCAGATGGTCAATGGTAGCCGGGTCATTTTCATACCCACCGTTCTGAGGTTAATGACAGTCACTATATAATTTAATGAACCCAATAGAGAGGACACGATAAACAGGGCCATCGATACCAGCCATAAATTCATGCCCATTCCAGAGCCTGGCATGGCTTGTGGCAAGGCACTCAAAGGAGGGTAGATGGTCCAACCTGCTGCTGCAGGACCTGCCTCTACAAAGAGGGAGATAAGCATCACCACACTTGACAAGAAAAAGATCCAGTAAGACAACATGTTTAAAAAACCAGAGGCCATATCGCGGGCACCTATCTGAAGCGGAATTAGCAGGTTGCTAAAGGTACCACTCAAACCGGCCGTCAAGACAAAGAATACCATAATGGTACCGTGAATGGTCACCAGGGCCAGGTACATATCAGGACTCATAATACCCCCATCTTGGTGTCTTCCCAAAAAGGCCTCTACGATGGTAAAGGACCTGTCTGGCCAAGCAATCTGCAGCCGAAATAAAACGGACATAAACACCCCGATAATCCCCATAATAGCAGCAGTGATAAGGTACTGCTTGGCAATCATCTTGTGATCGGTACTAAAAATGTATTTGCTAATGTAAGTTTCTTTGTGATGCGCTGTTGACATGGGTTGATTTTTTAGTGTAGTATATGGGTTATGGTAGGACCTGTGCCAGGGTTTTCTGCTGACCCAACCAACTGTTGAATGCTGCGGGTTCTTCGACCACGATTTTCATCTGCATATTGTAGTGAGAAGCACCACATATCTTGGCGCAGAGAAGTAAATAGTCGAATTCGTAGGGACTGTCTCCCTTGGCTTCCCGAATGACATTGATTCCTGCTACCTTGTCCATGGTAGCCCCATTGGCCCTCATTTCTTCAGTGGTCATTTTAGGGGTAAAGGCAAACTGGGTTACCATACCGGGCACGCAGTTCATCTGGGCCCTGAAATGCGGCATATACGCAGAGTGCAATACATCCTGAGAACGAAATTTAAAAATCACTTTGCGTCCTTTTGGTAGGTGCAATTCCCTAACTGGAATGTCATCATGGGCATTTAAATCGGTCATGTCAACCCCCATGGTATTGATTCCCTTAATATTTCTGACAGAGGCTGCACCCAATTCATTGTCCGCACCGGCATAACGGGCTTCCCACTGAAATTGTTTGGCATAGACCTCCACAATTAGGGGATTCTCTGCATCAGAGGTATCCATAATATCGGTCCAGACGGAAATACCGTACAGCACTATAAACGCTAGTATAATAGCGGGGGTGGCCGTCCAAATGACCTCTAACTTGGTGCTATCGGCATAGAACAAGGCCTTACGCCCTTTAACACCCCGGTATTTAAAGGAAAAATAGAACAGCAGAAACTGGGTAATGGCTTGTACCAACAGAATCAGCGAGAAAGTTACCAGGTACAAGGTATCGTATCTTTCACCTTCCAGCGAAGCAGATTCCGGTAATAAAACGACGGAATACTTCACAAAGCAATAGATCATCAAGAGGTAGAAGAATACCCCGAATACGGCAAACAAAATACCCTGTGTATTGTTGTCTTTTTCAGTAGCAATCACACTGTTTAGTTTGAAGATGCTGGTTACCTGCCAAATGGCTACAGACACCGCCACTGCGAGAAGAACGTAAAGAATTGCTGTCATATTTTAGTTAGTTATATACATAATCCAAATATATAAAAAAACCTGAATAGTAGCTGTCCAGGTTTTTACGATATTCAGGTATGTTTGTTAATAGTGAAAATGTTCGCTTTCATGTATAAATGGATTGCCTTTTGCCAACAAGGGGGCTTTGGACAAGGCCCTAAAGACCACATAGATAAACAAGCCCATGACCATCAGTAAAGAGGCTATTTCTGAGAGGCCAAAAGACCACTGATCTCCGACGGTCGCCGGCATGACCATCACATAGATATCAATATAGTGGCCAATCAAAATAACGATTCCAGTGGTTACGATAAACCAGGGAACACGTTTGTAATCGCTGTTCATCAACACCAAAAACGGGAAGAGCAGGTTGAGTGCCAACATCCCTAAAAACGGCAGTTTATACTCGTTGAAACGGGTGACGAAATAGGTAACTTCTTCCGGAATATTGGCATACCAGATAAGCATGAATTGTGAAAACCAGAGGTAGGCCCAAAAGATGCTAAAACCAAACATATACTTTGCCAAATCGTGTAAATGGCTGTCGTTGACAAATGCGAGGTACCCTTTGCCTTTAAGATAAATGGTAACCAGGGCAATGGTTGTTATGGCGGAAACGATCATACTGGCAAATACATACCAGCCAAACAGGGTGCTGAACCAGTGCGGATCGAGTGACATGATCCAGTCCCAGGACATCATGGATTCCGTAACCAGGAAGAATACCAAAAAGGCTGCGGAACGCTTAAATAGCTTGGTATAATTATCCAGGTTGGATGAGGCATCCTGTGCCAGGGTCAACTTCCTCGCATGCTGGCGGTACCAGGTCCATCCGGCAATGTAGATAGCCGCTCTGACCAAGAAGAAAGGCACATTTAAATAGCCGCTTTTATTCTGAATAAGGGCATCATTCGCCACCACTTCCGGATCCATCCAAACAAAAAGATGGTTCATATGTAGGGAAGAGAGTACAAAGAAAACGAATAATAAAATACCACCCACCGGTAAATAGGCCGTGATGCCTTCCATAACACGGAACAACACCACGGACCATCCAGCCTGTGAGGCGTGTTGAATGGCATAAAAAGCGAGGGTAGCCAGGGAAATCATAAAAAAGAAGAACAGGGCTACATACA
>JASMME010000217.1 GCA_030748365.1 Lutibacter sp. | reverse complement strand
AAGACCATTGGTCGTTTTCACCTAGACGGCATTCCACCGGCTCAGCGAGGGGTTCCTCAGATTGAGGTTACTTTTGACATCGATGCCAATGGAATCATCCATGTAACAGCCACAGACAAGGCTACGAACAAAACCCAGGATATCAGGATTGAGGCTTCTTCCGGCCTGACAGAAGAAGAGATCGAAAAAATGAAAGCAGATGCAGAAGCCAATGCAGATGCCGACAAGACAGCCAAGGAGACCGCTGACAAGATCAACGGTGCTGATTCTATGATCTTCCAGACTGAAAAACAATTGAAAGAGTTTGGGGAAAAGTTATCTGCTGATAAAAAAGAACCGATTGAGTCAGCCCTTGCGGAATTAAAGAAGGCCCATGAGTCGAAAGACCTGGCCCAAATTGATGCCGCCATGGAAAAGATAAATGAAGCTTGGAAAGCAGCCAGTGAGGAAATGTACAAAGCCCAGCAGGAAGGCCAGGCAGCTCCTGAAGCGGATGCCCAGCAAAATGGTCAGCCCAAAAGTGAGGGAGATGATGTAGAAGATGTGGACTTTGAAGAGGTAAAAGAAGAAGAGTAATTTTCCATTACCACAACAGATAAAAAACCTTTTGGCGTCTTCCAAAAGGTTTTTTTATTGTTTATATGCGTTCCGTTGCCTTTATCTAAGTAAACACCCTTTTATAACCTAACATTTTAAGGTAAATATTATGCGTGCATAATATTTATTTGTTATATTTGACAAAACCTACAAATCAGATATGATGAAGTCTACCAAACTAACGGAACTCTTAGCCATCAACCACCCCATTATCCAGGCTCCCATGTTTTTGGTCTCTAATGTGGCCATGCTCACCGCCGCGATGAAAAGTGGTATCGCAGCCTGTGTACCAGCCCTCAATTACCGGACTACAGAGGAACTGAGAACGGCCATCCAGACCCTAAAAGCGAACAAGGTGCCTGGCGGTGCTTTCGGACTTAACCTAATCGTCAATAAATCCAATATCAAATACAAGGCCCAGTTAGCCGTTATCTGTGAAGAAGGGGCTGATTTTATCATCACTTCACTCGGCAGTCCTAAAGAGACCATTGAAATGGCGCATCGCGCGGGTATCAAGGTGTTTTGTGATGTTGTTGACCTTACTTTCGCTCAAAAAGTTGAAGCCCTGGGGGCTGATGCAGTCATTGCTGTAAACAATGAGGCTGGTGGACATAGGGGAAATACACCTTCTGAAGTCCTAATCCCCGAGTTGGTAAAGCACTGTAAGATTCCAGTAATCTCTGCTGGTGGTGTAGGCTGTAAGGCCGACGTGGACAATATGCTGTCCCTAGGAGCGGAAGGAGTTTCTGTGGGGAGTCCTTTTATTGCTTCCGAGGAAGCAGGGGTCACCCAGGCCTACAAACAAGCCTGTGTCGAATATGGCGCTTCCGACATTGTAATGACGGAGCGTATTTCGGGTACCCCCTGTACGGTAATCAACACGCCCTATGTCCAAAAAATAGGGACCAAACAGGGCAGGGTAGAGGCCTTTTTAAACAAGTATAAGAAATTGAAGAAATGGGTTAAAATGGTTCGTTTTCTCATCGGTACCAGTGCTATTACCCAGGCGGCTACCAAAGCAACCTATAAAACAGTATGGGTGGCAGGGCCGAGCATTGAACACACCCACGAAATATTGCCTGTTCAAAAGATTGTAGACCGACTGATCGCCTAACCTTATCGTTTTAGGGCCTTGCCTAGGGTAGGATAGTTAAAATCAATGCCCGCTTCTTGTATCTTTGTCGCTGATACCCTGCTGCCCTCAAGTAGCAAGTCGGCCATTTCTCCGTAGCGCAGTCTTAACAGGCAGCTGGGAACTGCAGGTAGCCAAATCTTTCTATTCAAGGATGCTGATAGCAATAGCGTTAGTGCTTTATTTGTAAGGTGCTCAGGAGCAACGGCATTGTATATACCCCTTATACCAGGGTCCTCAACAGCGGTGACATACATGGTGCACAAGTCCTCTAGGTGTATCCACGGCATATACTGTTGGCCAGTGCCTAGGGGAGCTCCCAGCCCTTTTCGTATAAGATTGTTTATTTTTTGGAAAGCCCCCTGTTCGTTTGCAAACACGATGCCGGTTCTGAAGATGGCGGTTCGAATTCCGGAAGCTTCGAAGGCCAGGGAGGCCACTTCCCATTCCTCACAGAGTGTTCCCAGAAAATCCTTACCAGCTTCATCCCCTTCACTGTATATTTTATCCGTAGTATTTGCTCCGTAATATCCGATGCCTGAAGCAGCGATAAAACCCTGTATGGGGAGGCCTAAAGTACGTACCTTTTCCAACAGTAATTTGGCACTGTCAACCCTGCTCTCGGTCAGGACCGCTTTTCGACGTATAGTCCAGCGTTTATCGGCAATACCGGCACCAGCTAGGTGGATGATGAAATCGGTATTTTGCAGGGCAGCTTCTTCCACAAATCCGGCAGCAACATCCCAGTAATAGTGGCTTGAATTATTGGAACGATAGCGGCTAAGCACCTTTACCCGGTGTCCTTTTTGATGCAATTTTTTTTGGAGGCTTTTCCCAATAAATCCGGTTCCTCCGGAAATCAATACACTGGCCATTGTAAATCGATTGTTTTGCGAGCAAGTTAGTGAAAATGTTTGGAGTTGCCTGGCCTGTTATACTAGGAGGCAGGAGCATATATCCTATGGGACAAAAAAAAACGCTTCTGAAAAAGAAGCGTTTTTTTATTTACAACAAGGGGTTTAAAAACAATACCTGTTCTCTGCAATTACCTTTTCTGCGATCACCTTGCGCAAGGCGATCGGGTTGGGAAGGTTTGCGTATTTGGTAAAACGTTTCAAGCCCATAAGCATCATGCGTTGTTCGTCTCCATCCGCAAAGGAAGCAATGGCTTCCTTTCCTTTATTGAGGGTCATTTCCACTGCACGGTAGAGGTTTAACCTGGCCATGGCAGCTACAGCCGGTGCTGTAGTGTATAATATAGCAATAAATACCAATGCCCACCCCGCGGACGAACGGGCAGCTTTTACTGATGGTACAGTAAAAAACCGCATAATTACATGAGGCAACCCAGCTGTG
>JASMME010000216.1 GCA_030748365.1 Lutibacter sp. | reverse complement strand
ACCAGCCAGTCAAATGAAGCGCTAAACCAAGTACATACAGATGCAACCAAGACTTAAACTACTCGACCGTTTCCTGACCCTCTGGATATTTTTAGCAATGACAGTTGGAGTTGGTTTGGGATATTTATTTCCACAAATGGCAAATATTACCGAAAAAATGTCAGTTGGTACAACTAACATTCCGTTGGCTATAGGATTAGTATTAATGATGTATCCTCCTTTGGCAAAAGTAGATTACAACTTAATTCCTACAGTATTTAAAGACACAAAATTAATGTCAATGTCGTTATTTTTAAACTGGATTGTTGGTCCAGTTTTAATGTTTGTATTGGCCATTGTTTTTTTAAGAGATGCGCCTGGTTATATGTCGGGGCTTATCTTAATCGGGCTGGCGCGTTGTATTGCCATGGTGATTGTATGGAACGACTTGGCCGGCGCCAGCCGTGAATACGGCGCTACCCTGGTGGCCCTTAACAGCCTCTTTCAGATATTTAGCTACAGTTTTTATGCCTGGTTGTTTATCACGGTACTGCCCGCTTATTTCGGATTGGAAGGTTTTGCAGTTCATATCTCGGTGTACGAGGTGGGCCAGTCTGTGCTTATTTACCTGGGTATTCCCTTTCTGGCGGGTTTCCTGAGCCGTAAGTACCTGGTCAGGTACAAAGGTGAGCAATGGTACCAGCGTCGTTTTATACCCTTTATTTCCCCCATCACCCTGATCGCCTTGCTGGCCACCATTGTGCTGATGTTCAGTTTAAAAGGGGATATGATTCTAGACATTCCTTTCGATGTGTTGCGTATTGCGGTTCCCCTGGTTATTTATTTTGTGTTGATGTTCTTTGTAAGTTTTTTCCTCGGCAAGCGTATGAAGATTGACTACCAGCGAAATGCCGCTGTGGCCTTTACTGCCACCGGAAACAATTTTGAGTTGGCCATTGCAGTCGCCATCGCTGTTTTTGGTTTAAACTCACCACAGGCTTTTACCGGGGTCATAGGCCCTTTGGTGGAGGTGCCGGTACTTATCCTGCTGGTACGGGCCGCACGCCTGCTAAAGCGTAGGTACTACAGCTAAAAGGAGGCGTTAAGCAATGTCTTAGGCGGTTTTATCAACCAAGGAGTCTTGCAGGTCATTCAGGAACTTTTCCAGGTCCTGAATTTCAACATGGTCCATCACGATTACTTTGTACCATTGGTTCTGGCCGTCATGGCTTTCAGGAACCAGCCCGTATTTGTGGGCCAGGTCTACCGTTACAAAGTTCGATCGCAGGGTAACGATGTTCATATGAGGCTCTCTAAAGTAGTCGATTTCCAGGGCATCCAATTGCCGACAAAACCATTCGGTACGCAATAGGAGGGTGTTGATTTTTTCGAACCATCCGTAGTAGCCGTAACTGAACAAGATCATCCATACCGCAATGGCATTGGCCCCCGAACGACTGCCTACCAGGGTTAGGTCCATGCCGTCTACGTACTGCGCCTCGCGGGTAAGTACATTTTCAATCAGCCCTTTTCTACAGAGGAATACCCCGGTACCATAGGGCGCCTGAAGCATCTTATGGGCATCGATTGTGATGGAGGATACCTCCGGGTTTCCAAAATGGATGGTCGATTTCTTGTGGGTAATGGGGTAGATAAAGCCACCAAAGGCACCATCTATATGAATGCGGTACTGCAAAGGGTGTTTGCGCAACACACCGGCATAGACATCTGGATCGTCTACAGAGCCAAACATGGTGGTGGCCATGTTTGAAATGACCATCACGTATTTCTTGCCTTTTGAAACCAGTTCGGCCACAATACTTTCTAGGGCTTCCACACAAATTTCCCGACGCTCAAAGTCAACAGGCACTGAAACGTTCTCTAGCCCCAAGAGGTTGGCACCCTTGTATACAGAATAGTGTGTATCCTCCGAAGCCAGGATCACCATCTCGTCCAGGGTGGCCTTGTACTCTTTTTGGTAGTAGTTTCGGTAGATCCACAGGGCTTGTATATTGGCCTCTGTACCTCCGGTGGCAATATAGCCGTCGTAGGCATTTTCTTCCGCTTTAAAGAGATCGCTGGCCAATACGCGGATCACTTCTTTTTCGAGTTCCTGAGAGCCTTTAAAGGCCTCTTCCGATTTTCCCAGGGTATGACAACCGATGTTGTTTGGATTGGCAATAAAGGATTTTAACAGGGGCGCTTCATTGAGTATGGTGTCGTTGGTATTAAACACATTCTCGTCTAGTTTAGAAACAGGATATCCTAGGGACTTACTGTTTTGAAAGTCAACAACCGATGCCAGGGCCTGGTCGATTCGTTTCTTTAACTGTTTTTTGCTGTATTTTTTCCAGTATCGCATAGATAGATCTTTTGAGCAAAGTGTAAAAAAAGCCTGTAAAAAAGATGGTATTTAAGGTATTCGCAAAAATACGCTTTTTTACGTATAAAATATATCAAAAACCTTGAAATTTACACCTTCGTTGTAATAGCTAAAAAAATAAGTATATTCAATACCGAATCAAGTTGTTATTTTTGGACCTGTCACTTCACATAAAAACACTGCCGAATCAGCCGGGTGTCTATCAGTACTACGATCGCCAAGGAAAGATTCTCTATGTGGGAAAGGCAAAGAACCTTCGAAAAAGGGTTGCCTCTTATTTTACGAAAAACCATGACAATGCCAAAACCAGGGTATTGGTAAAAAAAATTGCCCGCATTGAACACATCGTGGTCGAAACTGAAACGGATGCCCTACTCCTGGAGAACAACCTGATTAAAAAGTACCAGCCCCGTTACAATGTCATGCTGAAGGATGACAAGACCTATCCCTGGATTTGTATAAAAAAGGAACCCTTTCCGCGCGTCTTCCTGACCCGCAAGGTCCTTCGTGATGGTGCTACTTATTTCGGCCCTTATGCGTCTGTCAGAACCGCCAGGGTACTGCTAGATCTCATCAGGGAATTATACCCCCTGCGTACCTGTACTTATGACCTGCGCGCTGCCCATATTGCTGAAAAGAAATACAAGCTTTGCCTCGACTACCATATTGGGAATTGCAAGGCACCTTGTGAGGGTTTACAAGAGGCCGCCGACTACGATCAGGGTATCACGGCC
>JASMME010000215.1:2881-3110 GCA_030748365.1 Lutibacter sp. | reverse complement strand
CCTCCAAGGAATTTACCCCGGCAATGGTCAAGGCAATTTATGACGAACTCGACAAAAACCTCCCGAAAAATCACTTTACCATTGGCATTAATGACGATGTTACCCATACCAGTATCGACTATGTACCCACCTTTACAACCGATAACAACACCGTTAACTGTATGTTCTATGGTTTGGGTTCGGATGGAACCGTGGGGGCCAACAAAAATTCTATTAAGATCATAGGGGA
>JASMME010000215.1:0-2871 GCA_030748365.1 Lutibacter sp. | reverse complement strand
CTACGTCCAGGGTTATTTTGTATACGATTCCAAAAAAGCAGGGGCACAAACCATTTCACACCTGCGTTTTGGTCCTGGCCCTATCCATGCGTCCTACCTGATTAGTCAGGCAGATTTTATGGCCTGTCATCAGTTTAATTTCATTTACAAATACGACCTGTTAGAAAAATTAAAGCCTGGAGGGACCTTTTTATTAAATGCCCCTTATAATAAAGAACAGGTATGGTCACATTTACCGGGCTTTATGCAGCAGAGGATAATGGAAAGAAATATTGAATTTTACGTTATTGACGCTTCCAGGGTAGCCCGTGAAGCCCAGTTAGGAAAACGAACCAATACCGTGTTGCAAACCTGTTTCTTCGCCATTTCAGGTGTATTGGAGAAGGCGGAGGCCATCCGCAAAATTAAGGACGCCATTGTTGCCTCTTATACACACAAAGGAGAGCAAGTAGTCAAGATGAATTTCAAGGCCGTGGACATGTCCCTACAACACCTTCAAAAAGTAGATTACTTAGACAATATGACCAATACCGAAAAGTTACAGCCCATGATGGCAGGTAGTACGGATGATTTTGTAAAAGCGGTCTTGGGAACCATTCTGGCAGGAAAGGGCGATGAACTGCCGGTAAGTGCATTTTCGCCTGATGGTACTTTTCCTTCAGGAACAGCCCAATTTGAAAAACGTGGTATCGCAGATTTCGTTCCGGTGTGGGATGATGAGCACCTATGTACCCAGTGCAATAAATGTGTAAATATTTGTCCACATGCCGCTATCAGGGCCAAGGTGGTTTCCAATGACTTGTTAACGGGGGCCCCCGACTCTTTAAAACGGGTACCTGCCAAAGGAAGGCCTTTCAATGCTGAAACCGAAAGTTATGTGTTACAGGTATCCCCCCAGGACTGTACGGGTTGTGATCTTTGTGTGGCTGTTTGTCCTGCCAAAAGCAAGGAAATAGATGACTTTAAGGCGATCAACCTAAGGAAAAAATTAGCCGTCGAGGATGTGGAGAACAGCCATTGGGACTTCTTTATCGACCTGCCGGATTACGATCGAAAGTTGTTAAAGACAAACACGGTAAAAGGCGCCCAGTTTCTAAGGCCTTTATTTGAGTTTTCTGGTGCTTGCTCCGGTTGTGGGGAAACCCCTTATATCAAGTTGATTACCCAGTTATACGGTGATAGCATCCTCATTGCCAATGCCACGGGCTGTTCCTCTATCTATGGAGGAAACCTGCCCACTACCCCCTACACAAAAAATCATCAGGGATGTGGTCCTGCCTGGGCAAACTCCCTGTTTGAAGACAATGCAGAATTTGGGCTGGGAATGCACCTAGCACTAAGTAAGAAACAAGCCATCGCTGCCAGCCTGTTAAACGCGCTGACTTCAGAGATTGGACATACGTTGGTGGAAGCCATTTTGTCGAATACGGAAGAGACCGAAGCACAAAAGGAGCAGCAACGGGAACATTTGTCTGAATTGGCAGATATATTGGAGAAGATAAACACTGCTGCGTCAAAAAGGTTACTCGATTTCATCTCGTTTTTACGTAAAAAAACCGTTTGGATCTTTGGTGGTGACGGCTGGGCCTATGATATCGGATTTGGCGGTCTAGACCATGTACTGGCTTCCGGTGAAAATGTAAACATCCTGGTGATGGATACAGAAGTATATTCCAATACCGGTGGGCAAACTTCCAAAGCAACCCCAGTAGGGGCCAGTGCCAAATTTTCTATTTCTGGCAAACCCATCGCCAAAAAAAGCCTTGCCCTACAGGCTATTTCCCATGGAAATGTTTATGTTGCCCAAGTTGCTATGGGGGCCAAGGATTTACAAACGCTCAAGGCCATAGAAGAAGCCGCCGCCTATCCTGGTACGTCCATCATCATTGCCTATTCACCCTGTATAGAACACGGTTACGAATTGAAGAACGGGGTATCCCAGCAGGAAAAAGCGGTTCAAACAGGTTATTGGCCCCTGTTTAGGTTCAATCCCTTGGCGCCCAAAGGGAAGAAGTTTAGACTTGATTCCAAAGCGCCAATTGCACCCGTATCAGATTTTATGTACAATGAATCCCGCTTTACCAGGGTGGTCAAAGAGCATCCTGAACTGGCCGGAAACTTATTAGAGCAAGCCCAGGATCAAGTTGATGTTCAATGGGAAAGACTGTCCTTGTTTAAGGATTTATAAACGCTAATAACAAGGAAATTCAAGCCCGGATTGACTTTTTTTATAGCCAAGTATTCTTGTAATGACAGGTGATGTACAGTGCCCACCCATTCGGTACATTTTTTACATTTCTTTCTGTTTGTTTCATTTGAGAAAGCAAAAAGATACCGTACCTTTGTCAAAAGGACCTATGCGATGAATTATATTCTTTATGATGGTAACGTGCGTACAGCACTGTTGCCGCTTACTTACACCAAACCCGTAGCAGCCTTAAGAATAGGCATCCTGACTATCCGGGAAAAATGGGAACACTACCTGAAAACCACTACGTCGATTCATACAGAGGTGTATTTGGAAGCAAAGTTTCCCTTGGTCGAAAAGCCAGAGAATGTACGAATCAATGCGTCTTTTTTACCCAACAAATCCCTGGTCGATCAGGTAAAGAATTTAAGCGCTAACCAAGCCATTGTCTATGGTGAGGAAATCATTGCTTTTTATGCTGCTGCCAAACAGCCCGTTGATTTTGATACCTATGAAAAGGTTCACTGTGAAGAGGATCCGCTGCAGATAAGACACGTTTACGACCTTTTTAGCCTAAATGCCCGGGTTTTAAAAGACGATTTTGCATTGCTGACAGCTGGAAAAAGTTCCCAGCCGATTCCTGAAGGGGTACGTTGTGTAAACAAGGAACAAATCTTTATCGA
>JASMME010000214.1 GCA_030748365.1 Lutibacter sp. | reverse complement strand
CAACATTTCCATGGGGGCTTCAACCTTTATGGTAGAAATGAACGAGACAGCCAGTATTCTCAACAACATCTCTGAAAGAAGCCTGGTGTTGCTTGACGAGATTGGCAGAGGCACAAGCACCTATGACGGCATTTCCATTGCTTGGGCCATTTCAGAATACCTGCACGAACACCCGACAAGGGCCAAGACGCTTTTTGCTACCCATTACCACGAATTGAATGATATGACCCGGTCCTTTCCCCGTATTAAAAACTTCAATGTACTGGTCAAAGAATCTGGTCAGAAAGTGATCTTCCTGCGTAAACTGGTGCCTGGTGGTAGTGAACACAGTTTTGGTATTTATGTAGCAAAACTGGCTGGAATGCCCTCTTCAGTGGTTCACAAGGCGGGTAGAATGCTCAAGCAGCTGGAAAAGAATCACACCTCCGAAGCCACTGATACGCCCCTTAAAAGTCCTTCGGAGCAAGACCTACAACTGAGTTTTTTTAAATTGGATGATCCCCTGCTGGAAACGATTAGGGAGGACATCCTGAGTACCAATATAGACGCGCTGACCCCCTTAGAAGCCCTGATGAAACTCAACGAGATAAAAAGAATGCTACAACCTAAGAAATAAGCAGGGTTTTTAGGCGCACAGGATTGGATGATTTTGTCGTATCTTTGCTGAAAACCGGCTTATAATGTTGTTATTTATCAGTGGAACCGAAATTTTTGTAGTACTGATCATTGTGGTCATGCTTTTCGGCGCAGACAGGATCCCCGAAATTGCCCGCGGGCTGGGGAAAGGGATGCGTCAGGTAAGGGAGGCAACCAATGAAATCAAGCAGGAAATAAAGAACAGTGCCCAAAAGCATGAAATCGACTTGGATATCACTTCGCAGGTCAAAGAAGAGGTTGATAAAATCAAGGAAGATTTCGAAGACATCAACAAACCGGTAGACGGACTCAAAAAAACACTTACAGACGAAATCAGCGGCCCGATCAAACGGGGCCCGTAACCAACCTACTTTACGCGGCTGATGGTCAGTCCATCCCGAACAGGTAAAACAAGGGTTTCGATTCTTTTGTCTGAACGCAACAGTTCATTGTAGGTGACCAAGGTGTTGGTATCTACATCCTCCGGATCGGGCTTTTCCACTACCTTTCCACTCCACAGAACATTGTCCGACAATATAATACCACCTGGATTCATTTTGTCAATAATCAACTTAAAATAATTCACGTAATTGGTCTTATCGGCGTCGATAAATACCAAGTCCCAGGTATCATTAAGGGTAGGTATCAGGTCAAGGGCATTTCCAACCATAGGGGTCAGCTGGTCTTTGTATGGTGACTTGTCAAAAAACTGCTGTACAAAATGATGCCGTTCCTCGTTGATGTCTATGGTTATAAGTTGGCCATCTTCAGGCAAGCCTTCTGCCAAACAAAGGGCCGAATAGCCCGTATAGGTGCCTATTTCAAGAATGCGTCTGGGCCTACTCATTTTAGATATCATGGCCAGTATCCTTCCCTGATAAGCCCCGCATAACATGCGCGGACTGAGCACGCGTTGCCAAGTCTCTTTTTCTAGCTGCTGTAAGAGTGCGGGTGCTTCCTGAGAATGGTTTACGACATAGCGGTCAATCGCATCGGGCAAGAAATTCATGGGCAGGCGGGCTTGTTTATTAAGGTGTTTATATCAGCTTATAAAGCAAACATACGACTCCTGGATACCATATCAAAATAAAACCGGTTGTTGGCCATTGTATCTGGCGGATTCTAAAAGCTTCCTTTTATTTTTTCACTACATTTACCAAATCATATATCCCTAACCAGTTATTATGTCTACCGCAAAAAAAGAATACAAAAGAATCACTACGAACAGCCTCGTAGAAATGAAGGGAAACGGCCATAAAATAGCCATGTTGACCGCTTATGACTACACCATGGCAAAAATCATCGACCGGGCCGGTATTGATGTGATCCTGGTGGGCGATTCGGCTTCAAACGTCATGGCTGGTCATGAGACGACCCTACCTATTACCCTGGATGAAATGATCTACCATGCAAGTGCGGTAATTCGGGCAGTGGAACGAAGCTTGGTAGTGGTTGACCTTCCATTTGGAAGCTACCAAGGCAACTCTAAAAGTGCCCTGGAATCTGCCATTAAGATTATGAAGTGTTCCGGAGGGCATGCTGTCAAACTAGAAGGTGGCAGTGAAATACGAGAATCTGTTTCCCGTATCCTGACCGCTGGTATCCCCGTTATGGGACATTTGGGGCTCACCCCGCAATCGATCTATAAATTTGGTACCTATACGGTCCGTGCCAAGGAAATTGAAGAAGCCGCAAAACTAAAAGAAGATGCTTTGTTGCTGGAATCACTGGGTTGTTTTGCCATCGTACTGGAAAAAGTACCGGCAAAACTGGCCAAAGAAGTGGCCGAGAGCCTGCGGATTCCGGTTATCGGTATTGGCGCTGGAAACGGGGTAGACGGTCAGGTGTTGGTCACCCATGATATGCTCGGGATGACCCATGAGTTCAACCCGCGTTTTTTACGTAGGTATGTAGACCTGTTTTCTGAAATGACCACTGCTTTTAAACGGTATATCGCCGACGTCAAAAGCCTAGACTTTCCAAACGAAAAAGAGCAGTATTGAGCATGAAGGTACTACTGGTAGATACCAATCATCCTTTTTTAAAAGAAGGACTGGAGGAACTGGGATACACCTGTGAAGAGGCCTATACCGACTCCAAAACAAGCCTTGAAGGAAAAATGGCCGCTTATGAAGGCTTGGTAATCCGAAGCCGTTTTAAGATTGACCGAAACTTCCTGGACAAAGCAAGCCGTTTACAGTTTATCGCCCGTGTAGGGGCAGGAATGGAAAACATCGATGTGGCCTACGCCCAGAGCAAAGGCATCGAACTGATCAACGCGCCGGAAGGGAATAGAAATGCGGTGGGCGAGCACACACTGGGGATGTTACTTTCTTTGTTTAACAAGTTGAAGAAAGCGGCCCTTGAAATCAGCAAGGGTTTGTGGTTGCGCGAAGCCAATAGGGGCGTAGAACTCGATGGTAAAACGGTCGGGATTATCGGCTATGGCAATATGGGAAAGGCTTTTGCTAAAAAATTACAAGGCTTT
>JASMME010000213.1 GCA_030748365.1 Lutibacter sp. | reverse complement strand
TTTGCCATTACTGTCCTGATTGAAGGAATCGTTATCTTCAGGAAAAACAAGGAAAGTTATGACCTAAAGGACACCTTTGCCTCCCTGGCCATGGGCACCGGAAATTATTTTACAAATATAGTTGCTAAGATGATGGTGCTCTTTGTTATCACCCTTGTATATGACCAACTTCGGATTACTACCCTCTCCTTTGCCTGGTGGGTTTGGCTTGTCGGTTTGGTGATTCAGGATTTTTGTTATTACTGGTTTCACAGGGTCAGCCATGAGAGTAGGTTTTTCTGGGCCTCACACATAGTACATCATTCTTCTAGAAAGTACAACCTGAGTACAGCCCTGCGGCAGACCTGGACTGGCCGTTTTATAAACTTTTTCTTTTACCTGATACTGCCGGTATTGGGCTTTCACCCGCTGATGATACTGGCACTGATGAGCATCAACCTAATCTACCAGTATTGGATACATACGGAGTTGATTGACAAAATGCCCCGCTGGTTCGAAGCGGTATTCAACACCCCTTCTCATCACCGTGTACACCATGGTAGTAACCCGCTATACCTAGACAGGAACCACGCCGGTATTCTGATTATCTGGGACAAATTATTCGGTACTTTTCAGGAAGAACTGGCCTCGGAAAAGGTGGTCTATGGACTCACTAAAAACATCGCTACCTACCACCCTGTTAAAATTGCTTTTGATGAGTGGGTAGCTGTTTTCAAAGATGCTTTTGGCACAAAAATGCCCCTTGTAAAAAGATGGCTGTATTTTGTCAAAGCGCCGGGTTGGCGACACGACGGTTTTGGCATCGTTTCCAATGACCTGAGAGAAGAGTGGCTCCGCGAGCATCCAAAGAAACCCTAATCTACAATTTTAAATGACCTCCTACAGGCAAGAGTACCAGTTCTTTTTTGGCCTTTTCAAAGCTTAGAAAGGCTGCCTTGTGATCAATCTTAATATAGCCAAAGGTATCATAGTGATAGCCCAGCACTTTGTTGCAAAGTAAAAAATTACTCGCCTTAATCGCTTCCGAAATGCCCATGGTGAAATTGTCTCCTATGGGGAGAATGGCCAGATCCAACTCTCCAATCACCTCGGGAATCAGTTTCATATCATAGGTCAGTGCCGTATCACCGGCTATATATACCCGGTGATGCTTGGTAACCATTACAAAACCTCCGGGTTGTCCGCCGTAACTACCATCTGGAAAGGAACTGGTATGCACCGCCTGGGTATAGTGAAGCGTCCCAAAATCAAACACCCATTTGCCACCGTGGTTCATAGGGTGGCCTTGGAGCCCTTTTTGGGTGTAGTGTGAAACGATCTCATAATTTGAAACAATGAGAGCCCCTGTTCGTTTTGCAATGGCTTCCGCGTCTAGAATATGGTCTTCATGGGCATGGGTCAGGAGTATATAATCTGCGTTTAAACGGCCTATATCGATGTGCTTGGCAAGTTCGTTTCCGCTGATAAAAGGGTCTATAAGCAGGGTCTTATCTCCCGTTTCAATACTGATACAGGCATGCCCAAAGTAATTGATTTTCATCTGTCTAATGTTTTATAGTTTGATAAGATAGCAATACTGACAATTATAACAACGTCAGGCGTTTATATAAAAAATAGTCTCTGGTGAATATACGCATTTTATACCATAAAAAAACCACAGCGATCTAGATCGCTGTGGTCAACAAACAACTGGTCATCAGGTTTAACTGAAAACCACATTAGCTTTAAAGGGGTTTCTAATTGTTTTTATTTTCTTACAGATTCATTTGTACATACCTGATCTCTGTCTTATCTGCCAGTTGGTGTTCCCATGCGACCAACAGGCTGTTGTCAGCAGTTTTACTGATGGCAGGATACAGGTTTATACCGTGAGAAGCTGACAATTGCTTTTTGATCTCCGTACCATCGGGCATAAAGGTTTGAAGGATGATCCGATTGAATCGTTGATCAGCCACCTCATAGGCTTCCTCGTAAACGAGGTAATAATTACCATTTTTTAGTGCAGTCATCTGGGGGTGCTTTCCCTTACTATTGACTAATTTTTTGCTTTCATATAAGGAAATTTCACCCGTCAATTTTTTAAAGTACAAACCGGTCCCGGTATCTGATCCTGTAAACCAGGTAACTGCTAGGTCATTTCCATTATGGGCCAGTGAAGGGCCCGTATGAGGGCAACCCGCTATTTTCCAATAATCTTTCCCCATAGGGCTTGGAACTGAGAACTGCGCTCCATTATCAATAGATTGGGTCAGATACATATCCCGAATACTGCCTTCTGCAATATTTCTAAAGGCAATATTGAGGGTGTTGCCAAAGACAAACATATCTGTCCTGCAGCACTGACAGATAGGACTGACAACAAGGGTTTCGTTTACAAAGCCAGCCTCCCCATTTGTTTTCGCAAAATACAGGGAACTTCCGTTTTGTTGTGGATCTTTTTTTCTACTGTCTAACCAACAGGCCCCAAGGGATCCGTCGGGTAAGAGGGCCATGTCGTAAAAACCCTGGCTTTGAGAATTCGACGCCTCGACCAATTTCTTTTTGGGTGACCAGGTTTGACCATCGTCATTCGAAACAGCATAATAAACACTGCCCACATGCCGGTTGTACGGATCTTCTCTTTTAAATCTGAAAAGAGCGTACAAAGTCCCTTGCCCATCCCTCATAATCTTGGCCATACTCTCGTGGTGTGCCTGCATCCCTAATGAAGGAGGTACAGACAGCTCCTCACCCATCACCTGGGTGTTCGTATCCAGTATCCTAAATTTTAGGATATGGGTTTGGGTCGTATCAACTTCTTCAGACCAGTTGATGATTCTTTCTCCTGCTTTCGCATCACTGATATAGGTTCCCATAGCACTGTAGGGTGTATGGGTCAGCTGTTGGACTTTTGCGGGTCCAAGGGGCTTCTTCTGCGACCTATCAGTTCCATGACAGGCAACCAAGATTAAAAAACCCAGAGATAATACATTGATATTTATATGATTAAATGTCGACATTTTTCGTTTCTTATAGTGCGCTAAGGCCCCGAATAAACGTGTTTCTAAACAGCTATTCGGGGCGTCTTAACCTTAAAATAAATGAATCTCAAAACCGAGGTTGAACGTCCGCGGAGTACCCGGTGTATAGCGTGT
>JASMME010000212.1 GCA_030748365.1 Lutibacter sp. | reverse complement strand
TTCGGGGTGTAGCGTAGCCCTAATTGTTATTGTGCCACGCCTTTGGCGTGGAGGTCGTCACGCCGATGGCGTGACCACCCAAAACTAAATAACATGTTCGTATATATTTTATTTAGTGATACACGTTCAAGATATTATGTAGGTCAAACTTCAGATATCGTTAAAAGATTGGAAAAACACAATCATTCTGGTGTTCCTTCTACCAAAGGAGGTGTACCTTGGAAGTTGATCAAAGTTATAGAGGTTGAAGACCGTTCAGCCGCTTTACTGTTAGAAAAAAAGATCAAGAAAAGAGGAGCTGGAAGGTATTTAAAAGATAACCAATTCGGGGTGTAGCGTAGCCCGGTTATCGCGCCGCGTTTGGGACGCGGAGGTCGCAGGTTCGAATCCTGCCACCCCGACAATTCAACACAAGTCTTTTGCTAAGTTTACGCTTAGAAATCACTTGTGTTGACTACCGTAATAGGCTGCTTTGATAGGCTACCTAAGGATTACCGAGCCTTCAAAAGTGTTGAGGACTGTTTGGTCCGGAGAATAGGGTCGCGTAGCTCAGCTGGATAGAGCATCTGCCTTCTAAGCAGACGGTCACAGGTTCGAATCCTGTCGCGATCACGAATAAATCAAAAAGACGCAAAATTATAAAGCTTGCTTTGTTAGTTTTGCGTCTTTTTGGTTTTCAAAGCGGAACGTTTTGGATATATAATCCTGTCGCGATTACACATTTAAATGCCCTGTAAATCAATGGTATACAGGGCGTTTTCTATATATATACCTTATTTTTACTACTTTAAATTAATTTAAATTTTGTAAAATTCTGAAAAATTACGTAGTAAAAAAGTAGTAAATACCAGTTGCTTTCTCAGAATTATATCTATCAAATCAATACATTGATATTTTTTTGTACATTTAATGCTGTTCAACCAATGATATTGGTTGTTTACCAAAAAATTGTGCGCCTCTTAGGAGGCTTTATCAAAACGCAGCTTTACTATGGATATTAAGGAGATATTTGTAAGTCACCGACGATTTTTCAATACCGAAAAAACCAGGTCTGTCGCTTTCAGAATCAAGCAACTCAATGCATTAAAGGAATTGCTTAAGCGTCATGAGGATAAGATATACGAAGCCATCTACCAGGATTTAGGTAGGTCTGCATATAACACCTACCTTTCAGAACTTTCCTTGATCTATCAAGAGATCAACCTTTACGTAAGGAATATTCGGCGCTGGAGTAAACGCAAGCGGGTATGGACCAATTTGGCAAATTTTCCTGCCAAGAGCTATATTATTCCGGAACCCTTGGGGGTTACCCTGGTGATCGGTGCCTGGAATTACCCGTATCAACTGTCCTTACTTCCGGCCTTGTCTTCCCTGGCTGCCGGCAATACCGTTATACTAAAGCCCAGCGAGCTATCTCCGGCCACTTCGGCACTTATGGCGACACTCATCAATCAGAATTTTCCAAAGGACTATTTTACCGTGGTAGAAGGTGGTGTTGAGAAGAGCACTGAGCTGTTGGCGCAGCCCTTTGACAAGATATTCTTTACAGGCAGCACGGCGGTTGGCAAAATAGTCTACCAGGCGGCGGCTAAGCATCTTACCCCCGTAACCCTTGAGTTGGGCGGTAAATCTCCCGCTTTTGTATTTGCTGACTGCGACCTTGACATGACGGCTAAAAGACTGGTTTGGGCCAAGTTTTTCAATGCAGGGCAAACCTGTGTGGCCCCCGACTATATACTGGTTGAAAGACCCATTGAAAAGCGCCTGCTTTCTGCCATGAAAAAGGAAATTATCAAGTATTACGATATTGAAAAAGTAGGTGAAAATTATACCCGCATCATCAATGACCATCATTTTGACCGTCTTCATTCCTTTATAGAAAATGACCATTTGTTTTGTGGAGGAATTGTCGATAAAGAGAACAGGTTTATCAGTCCTACCATTCTCCAGGACATTTCTTTCGATGACCGGGTCATGAAGGAGGAAATTTTTGGCCCTATTTTGCCTGTCATAGCCTTCTCAGATCTCTATGAGGCTACTTACAGGGTTAGAGAAGGTGGAAAACCCCTGGCTTGTTATGTCTACTCCAAATCTGACGAAAACATTGATAATTTATTAAAAACGATTTCATTTGGCGGTGGAGCAGTAAACGATTCCATGGTTCACTTATCAAACAGTAGACTTCCTTTTGGCGGTGTTGGTCACAGTGGAATTGGCAGCTACCACGGAAAGGCTGGTTTCAATACGTTTACCCACTATAAAAGCATTCTTCGCAAAGCTCTCTGGTTCGAACCATCTCTCAAATACCCGCCTTATACAGGTTTAAAAACCAAGCTGTTGAGGTTTCTATTGGGTTGAGATACAGTTCCGATGACTGTTATGTATAATAATTTTGGTTCTAAGCTAGTTTTCTTCTTTTGTTATTACTGCCTTGGCCTGTTATTCCAAGTCGGCTAGGTCTGACTGAATGTGTTTTTTCATTTCTATGCGCTCCTTCAATTCTTTGAGCTGTTGGAGGCTTGGGTTCTGTATCTTTTCCAGGTCCTCAATCCCTTTGTTTACCTTGCGCAGCAAAGCCTTGTTGTGTGATAGGATTTGTCTCTTACTTTCTTTGCCCGTTTTATTATATCGAGGGCCTTGTTCATCCACCTTTTTAAGCTCTATTTCTCCCATTCCGCTTCTCAGCCACTGCTCATAAATACCCAGGTAGTTGCATAATAATTTTAAAGTAGTTCCGTTTGGATTACTCCTATCCTTTAGGATTCTGCCAATGGTAGACTGCGAAATACGGGTCTCTTTTGAGATTCTGTAAGGAGTCAATTTGTATCTTTCAAGTATATAGGACAAGCGATTTCCAATCGTTTTCATAGCAATTAATAGTTTAATAAGTAATTAAAAAATCACACTGGGTAAATAGGACAAATACTCTTGAAAAAGTACTAAAATAGAGTAAATTATAACATTTTTTTAATCCTTTTCACATACTCAAAAGTAAGCAAAACGATGGCTTTAAGCAAATTTTCACCTAAAAACCCATCACCAGCATAAACAAACCAAGTTTGACTAAATTGATTTTATACAAACGTATGTGAGCCTTTCATTGGTACTTTGATTTCGAGGATATAAAAAATGCTTATAGAAATAAATT
>JASMME010000211.1:258-3158 GCA_030748365.1 Lutibacter sp. | reverse complement strand
AAAAACGTCCAAGCATCGCAAATACTCCTGGGCAATGGTAGTGATGAGGTGCTGGACTTAATCTTTCGGGCCTTTTGCGAGCCCGCCAAGGACAAGGTAATCATTTTGCCACCCACCTACGGTATGTACAAGGTACTGGCCAATACCAATGATATTGAGGTAAAAGAAGTTTGTTTGACGACTGATTTTCAGCCGATGGTAGGCGAGATTCTCCTTGCGATGGATGCCCATACAAAATTGTTGTTGCTTTGTTCGCCCAACAATCCAACAGGCAACCTTTTATCAAGACAGGCCATTGAAACCCTATTAAATACCTTTGACGGGCTGGTGGTCATAGATGAGGCCTATATTGATTTTTCCTCACAGGAAAGTTGGTTGCACAGCCTGGAGGCCTATCCCAACCTGATCATTACCCAAACTTTTTCAAAGGCCTATGGTATGGCCGGTATACGATTGGGGGTATGTTATGCTTCGGAAGCCATCATAGCCGTATTGAACAAGATCAAACCGCCCTATAATGTCAACAGCCTGACCCAGCGTTATGCCCTAAAGAGACTGCGCAATCTTTCTAGGATCAATCGGGAGACAGATCAGCTGCTAAAGCAACGTGCCCTATTGGCAGCGGCCCTCGAAAAAATAGCAGTGGTTGAAAAGGTATACCCGACAGATGCCAATTTTATACTGGTTAGGGTAGACGATGCCGATAAACGTTACCAGCAGCTAATCGATTTGGGCATCGTGGTTCGCAACCGTTCTACCCAGCCCCTTTGCCACAATACGCTGCGTTTGACGGTTGGTAGCCAAAGAGAAAATAAAAAATTAATCAACGCATTAAAAAACCTTTAACATGGCTAAAAAAGTATTGTTTATAGACCGTGATGGCACCCTGGTTATTGAACCCCCGGTGGATTACCAGTTAGACAGTTTTGAGAAACTGACCTTCTACCCAAAGGTGTTTCAATACCTCAGTAAGATTGCCAAAGAGCTGGATTATGAGCTGGTAATGGTCAGCAATCAGGATGGTCTGGGAACCAATTCCTTTCCGGAGGATACATTCTGGCCCGTACACAATTTTATACTGGATTCCTTTAAGAACGAAGGGGTCGTATTTAAAGAGGTGTTGCTAGACCGAACCTTTCCCGAGGACAATGCCCCCACCCGAAAGCCGGGAACTGCCCTGTTGACAAACTATGTATCAGGTACGTATGACCTGTCAAATTCCTATGTAATTGGTGATCGTCTTAGCGATATGGAGCTGGCTAAAAACCTTGGCGCACAGGGTATTTTTATACTCCCGACTGAGGAAAATGTGGTGGTGGAAACCAAGACTAACAAAACCTTACTAAAAGATAACATAGTCTTAGAGACCCATGATTGGGAGGAGATTTATACTTTTTTGCGGTTGAAGGATCGCAGGGCTAGCCTGAATCGGAAGACCCATGAGACCGATATTGAAGCCAGTCTGAACTTGGACGGCACCGGTAAAAGTGCCATCGATACCGGTATCCCTTTCTTTGACCATATGCTCGACCAGATCGCACGACACGGCCAAATGGATTTGTCGCTTAAGGTAACAGGTGACCTGGAGGTGGATGAGCACCACACCATAGAAGATACCATGATTGCCCTTGGAGAATTGTTTGCCAAGGCCCTGGGGGATAAAATAGGCATAGAGCGCTATGGATTCTGTTTGCCTATGGATGATTGCCTGGCCCAGGTATCCATTGATTTTGGAGGTCGTAACTGGTTGGTCTGGGAAGCTGAGTTTAATCGTGAGATGATTGGTAAAATGCCTACGGAAATGTTCTACCACTTGTTCAAATCCTTTACGGATGGTGCCCGGTGTAATTTACATGTTTGGGCCACTGGAACCAATGAACACCACAAGATAGAAGCCATCTTTAAAGCCTTTGCCAAGGCCCTTAAAATGGCAGTAAAAAGAGATCCTGAAAAAATGATTTTACCCAGTACCAAAGGGGTAATCTGATACGTGTTACAAAGATGAAGATAGCAATTATAGATTATGGGGCGGGAAATATACAATCCGTCAAATTTGCCCTGCAGCGTCTGGGCTACCAGGCCAGTCTAACCGCTGACCCTGAAGAGATCAGTGCGGCCGATAAGGTGATTTTTCCAGGAGTTGGCGCCGCTGGTAGTGCCATGGAAAAGCTACGAGTCTCTGGACTTGATGCCCTGATTCCTACCCTGAAACAACCCGTATTGGGTATTTGCGTAGGCATGCAATTGATGTGCCGTTATTGTGAAGAGGGCGATACACGGGGCCTGGGTATTTTTGAGGCGGATGTACGTAGGTTTGACGACCGTCTTAAGGTACCACAGATTGGCTGGAACCAGATAACACAGCTGTCTTCATCCTTGTTTCACGGTATTGCGGAAGAGGCTTATATGTACCTGGTACACAGTTACTATGCTCCGGTAAATGCGCAGGCCATTGCCAGTGCCACTTATGGCGTTACCTATGCCGCTGCTTTGCAGGAAAAGAATTTTTATGGCGTACAGTTTCACCCTGAAAAAAGCAGTAGGGAAGGCGCCAGGATCCTTAAAAATTTTTTAACAATAGATGTATAAAGATAAATGCAGTAGTAAATTATGAGAATAATACCCGCCATTGATATTATAAATGGGCAATGCGTACGCTTGTCTAAGGGCGATTACCAAACCCAAAAGACCTATCACAATCAGCCCCTTGAAATGGCCAAGATGTTTGAGGACCACGGGATCAGTTACCTCCATTTGGTAGACCTAGACGGGGCGAAAGCCCGTTCCATAGTCAATTATAAGGTATTGGAAAGCATTGCCTCCCATACAGGCCTTAGGGTTGATTTTGGAGGAGGTTTACAGTCGGATGAAGACCTGCACATCGCCTTTGAATCGGGTGC
>JASMME010000211.1:0-248 GCA_030748365.1 Lutibacter sp. | reverse complement strand
ATTGCTGTCAAACAACCCGAGACTTTTATGCGCTGGTTGGCAGACTACGGTCCTGATAAAATCATCCTAGGTGCCGATGCCCTCCATGAAAAGATTGCGATCAGCGGCTGGCAGGAAGCTTCACAAGAAGCCTTGTTACCCTTTATTCAGCGTTATGAGGAGAAAGGCGTCAGGCAGGTAATCTGTACAGATATTTCCAAAGACGGTATGTTGCAAGGGCCTTCGGTGGCCCTTTACCAAAAGATCCT
>JASMME010000210.1 GCA_030748365.1 Lutibacter sp. | reverse complement strand
GCTACCTTGATTTCCGAACGAACCGGATCTCTGAGCGCGGTGTGCAGGACGGCCCTATTTTCAGTAGCATTTATTTTTTCACCCGTAAAATAGGCTTCTACAGCATCTTTTAGTTTGACTTCACCGGCCAGTGCCAACAAAGAGTCAAAGACTTCCCTGCTGACTAGGTTCTTGGTGAAATCGAAGGTAAATGCCCCGGTCGAAATTGTAAAATCACCGCGGCGATTCTCCTCTTCGTTCAGGTCCTGAAGAGAGGCCTTTTGAAATTGACGATATTGTGCTGACAATGCTTGCCAAGCCTTTGTTTCTGTAGGATTGATGTTTGGTAAAGCCATATTATATAGTTTGTTTCGTCGGTTTGTTTGTATTGTTTTCCGTTGGGATAAGAGGGATGCTGTCCAATGCTTTTTGCAAGGGTTCGATAAACTGCAGGTAATTAGGTCTAATTTCTTTCTTCATGGGTTTTGCCGCCGGTAGGGCTGTTTTTAAGGGGTCAACCTGCCGTCCGTTTTTCCAAAAACGATAACAGACATGTGGCCCAGAAGTATTACCGGTCATTCCCACATACCCGATTACGGCTCCTTGTTTCACATAATCACCTTTTTTGACTGCGCGTTTGCTCATGTGCAGGTACTGTGTACTGTAGGTGCTGTTGTGCCTGATCTTAACATAGTGTCCATTGCCTCCTTTATAGCGCGACTCAATCACCCTCCCATTCGCAGTGCTTACAATGGGCGTACCAACACGGGCTGCGTAGTCCGTACCCTTATGGGGGCGGATCTTATTACCGTAGTAGGCAATTCGTCTTTTCAGGTTGTACCGCGAGGAAATCCTACTAAACTTTACAGGTGCTCGTAAGAACTGACGGCGTAGGTTGTTGGCCTTATCGTCAAAGTAGTCAGGCATGTTCAGGCTGGAATCTGCCAAGTACCTAAACGCATAGAAAGGTTTTCCTGCATGCTCAAAATACACCGCCTTGATGTCTCCAATCCCTACCGGAACCGTATCATTTAGGTAGAGTTGTTCGTAGAGTATTTTAAACTTATCATCTTTTTGTAGCCTAAAAAAATCGATGGTCCAGGCGTAGATATCCGACATCTCAAAAGCCAAGTAGAGGTTCAGTCCTGCTGCCTCCATGGTCTCGTACAAACTGGAGCTGATTACCCCGGAAGCGCTTTCCAATACAGTTTTTACGGGTTTTCGCCCGCGATAAGCCGTGATTACTGAGTCCTTAAAATCAACTACGGTATAGCGAACTTTTGAATGTTTATAGATAAACACTTTTGCTTGTTCCGATGAATCTTTGCTGGCCAGGATGGTGTAGGCAGTACCACTTTTGATCTTTCGCACGTTGAAAGTATCCTTGATCTTTCGAGCAATCTCCAAGACTTTCGGATAGTCCACGTGATTTCTATCCAGTATTTCACTGAAATTTTCTCCGGACCTGACCGTGTCATTGATTACCTTGAAATCGTTTAATTTAAAGCCGTACTCATATACGATGGCTTCCTTTTGGGCTGCGGGTTTGGTATCTTTTTCGCTCTCTTTGCAACCATTGATGACTAAAAACAGTAATAGTAACAGTACGATTCTCATCTGTTTATGGGTATATTAATCACTTGGTTAGGTAGGTATTCTGGTCTTTTTGGCCGGTTTCAAGAGCCTGGTTTTTTCAAAACATTCGGTTTGCTTTGACTTTACCGGGGCAAAAATACAATTTAATTGTCAATAACAATATTGAAAGGATGGGCCAGTCCCTTAAAATTGTTTAGATTGGCAACCAGGGAGCCAACTGCTAGGGAAGCTTTGATGCGTAGTGGCATTTTGTTTTGGTCATCACTGATCCATACCTCCACACTTTCTTCTTCTCTAAACACCCTTCCGCGCTGTACCAGTGGCCTAAATTTCAAGGATTTAATCTTGCCGAACTTGGTTTTTATCAGCTCTTTTCCCAGAAACTTAAGTTTAAAAGTATAGGTGTCTTTATCAAAGAACAGTACAATCTCCATTTCTTCCCCGACCCTCAACGTAGACAGGTCTTGGCAGCGTAGGAAGTAGAAGGCTGATAACAGGTCCTGTACCTTTTCTGGGATAGAAAATGTTTCTTCCCTCTTGTGTTTATGGTCTTTGACAGTGGCCACCTTTTGCTGGTGGTCAAATAGGATTTCAGTATCCTTGGTATACCCGCCCTCGTCGATGTTGCGGATAAAGTGGTAAGGTTTTAAAAGACTTTTGTCTATAAAAGTTTGGTAATCATCTTCGACTTTAAAGAAGAGCCTTACCAATCCGGTAGTTCTTCCATGTCCTTTGATGTGGAAGACAGGCCTGTTCTTGTGGGTGCTTTCTTCAATCTCGACAGTTGAGAAACCAGCGTTAAAAAAATTACTGTAACTCAGTCTGAATTCCAGCCATTCCCCTGTTTTAAAAGCCAATGTATAAGGTTTTTCTTCCTTGTCAGTCACCTGACCAAGGGCGCTGACGGTGAGGAAGACGAAAAACCATCCGAGTATTTTACGCATCTGAAATTTTTTAAGACTGAATCAATGATCGTTCCAAAATTAATAAAAGTTGCGGTGGTAATTCTTAGGAAGATGTTAAGATTATATGCTAAGGTAGCAAAGGCCTTGAAAATATCTCTTACTACGGTGTCAAACAACCAATGACGAGCAGTGTGGCCAATCTAAGAACTGTGCTCATTTGTCAAAGAACTGCCACGAAGTTAAATAGACAGGGCTATTTCAAATATTGATCCCGTTAACCTCTATGACCCGCTTGATCTGGGGAGCGTGTTTCTTGATGGTGGCTTCCACGCCGTTTTTTAGGGTCATCTGGTTTACCGAACAAGATAGGCAATTGCCTTCGAGCTGAACGCTCACCGTATCCTGGGTTATTTCTACCAAAGAGATGTTCCCTCCATCTGCTTCCAAATAAGGCCTGATTTCATTTAGGGCTTTTTCGACCGATGTTCTCAATTCTGCTACATTCATAATAACTATGTTTTTTAACTGCACCCGCTCATGGTGGTAATCCTCACGATTTCAGTAGGAGGCAGGTCTTTATTTCTCTTGACCACTTGCTCGACGATATGCTTGGAAATTTCTTTGAAAGCTTCTTCTTGCAGCGTTGTTTCTTGGAGGGCTGCCGGGCGTCCCGTATCTCCTGCCTCTCTGATACTTTGTACCAATGGCACTGCTCCCAAAAAGGGAATACCAGCATCTTCAGCCAG
>JASMME010000020.1 GCA_030748365.1 Lutibacter sp. | reverse complement strand
CGCCAAACACGGCGCTGCCCGTGCCAGCCATTTTATCAAAGAAATTATACCGGTTTCATAAGCTGTGTGGGCGGTAAATTTCTTGAATTGTTACAGAAGAGGTTTTTTCCAATAAACGAAGGACTTAGTATACCCGTTCACCGTTTAAATAGGTTTGTACAACCTTTATTGTTGGGATCTCTGACGTATCTACTTCCATGATATCTTTACTCAGGATGATAAAATCAGCGAATTTTCCAACTTCGATGCTCCCTTTTTCTTTTTCTTCAAAATTGGCGTAGGCAGCCCACAGGGTCATTCCTTTAAGGGTTTCTTCCCGGCTCAGCGCCTGTTCCATTTGAAAACCCTCTGGCGGATATTGCTGTAGGTCTTTCCGGGAAACCGCTGCATAGAAGGTCAAAAAAGGACTCACTTTTTCTATGGGAAAATCCGTACCCAAGGCAATCTTTCCGTGTTGTTTCAGCAGTTCTTTATAAGCATAGGCCCCTTTTATCCGTTGATTGCCCACGCGGTCTGTTGCCCAGTACATATCCGAAGTAGCATGGGTCGGTTGCACGGAAGGCAGGGCGGTTTTAAAAAGGGCCATGTCTTCCGGAGCCACCACCTGTGCATGTTCGATTCGCCAACGACGATCCGGATTTTGCCCCAGCACCTGCTGGTAGGTTCTAAGAACTCTATGATTGGCCGCATCGCCAATGGCATGGGTGTTTAGTTGATAGTCAGAAGCCGCAATCTTTTTCGCATACCCTTCCAGCACCGACATAGGTGTGACCATGGCGCCAAAATGATTCTGCTGATCGTGGTAGGCTTCTTTCATAGCGGCGCCCCTGGATCCGAGGGCTCCATCAGCATAGATTTTAAAAGAGCGTACGTTTAAACGGTCTGTTTTGATGATTCCCCTGTTGGTGTAGTAGTCGATGTGTTCATCACTGGCTGAGACCATTGCATAGATCCTTATTGCTAATTGGCCTTCCTGCTGAAGGCGATCGATCAGTTCAATGGTTTCCCTAGGAAGGCCCGCATCGGATACGGTGGTCAATCCGTGTTCAAAGCAAATTTTTTCTGCGGCTTTCAGGGCTTGTATGGTTTCCTCTGTAGAAGGGGCTGGTATGGTTGATTCGATCATTGTCATTGGCTGGTCGATAAAAATACCGGTCAGCTCGCCGTTTTTCTGTAGAATTTCACCCCCTGAAAAAGGGGTCTCTACTGTCACCCCAGCGGCTTCAATGGCTGCCTGATTTGCCAAGAGGGCATGGCCATCGATACGGTGAATGGCTACCGGGGTGTCCGGAAACAGTTTGTCCAACCTGTCTTTGGTAGGATAGTCCTTTACTTCCCAGTCGTTCTGATCCCATCCCCGGCCTGTGATATAAGCCGTATTTTGCTCTTTTTGAAAGGCGACGATTTTCTGAATTACCTCTTCAAAACTTCGGGTGCCCGATACGTCTACCTTTTGTTGTTGTAGACCGAGACCTAAGAAATGACAATGGGCATCAATCCATCCGGGAACCAAGGTCTTTCCTTCCACATCAATCGTTTTTTCGGCCTGAAAATCCTGTAGAATTTCAGTGTCAGTGCCAAGGCCCAGGATGCGGCCATCTTTGATGGCTATGGCGGTGGCCTGATCAAACGATTCATTTACGGTATAAATCCGCGCGTTGATTAACAGGGTATCTGCCGGTTTTGTAGGTCTGCAGGAAAAAATAGGTATCATTAGGAGCAGTAACAGGGTTCGTATCATGTTTTTGTTGTATGGAGGCAGATTTTTAGTCTATATAACTGTCCAGTAGGTAAACCAGGGAAGCCATGGCGGCGGCACCTAGGGCAAGTTCTCGTTTATTGACCTTGTCAAAGGTGTCGTTTACTGAATGGTGGTAGTCAAAATAGCGTTGTGAGTCTGGCCGGTAGCCGAACAGAGAAATATGCTCCGATTTCAAAGGGCTGATGTCGGCACCACTTCCGCCCGGACCCATATCATGTAGGCCATAGGGAGCCAGTAGCGGCTTCCAGCTCATAAACAGTTCTTTGTTTTTATGGTTGGCATCAAATGAAAATCCCCTGGGCGTAAAGCCACCAGCATCGGATTCAAGTGCTGCCACGTGAACTTCTCCATTTTTTGTGGCTTCTTCCGCATATTTTTTTCCACCGCGCAGGCCGTTTTCCTCATTCATAAATAAGACCACACGAATACTGTGTCTGGGCTGGATGCCGATTCGTCTCAACAGGCGCAGTACTTCAATCGATTGTACAACACCAGCCCCGTCATCGTGGGCGCCATCTCCCAAATCCCAGGAGTCGAGGTGTCCGCCAACAGTGATAAACCTGTTGGGAAACCTAGTCCCTGTGATTTCTCCAATGACATTGAATGAAGGAGCGTCTGGCAGGGTTTTACAATGCTGCTTAAAATGATAGGTCAATGCGGGGTGCTCTCTTAATTGCTCACTGAGCAGGTTGGCCGCACGGGTGCTAATGGCTGCAGCAGGTATTTTTTCATCCGCTTCCAATGCCGCATAGGTCATGGAACCGGTGTGAGGAGTATCATCAATACTATGGGTCATGGAACGGACAATAACCCCCACAGCTCCGTACTTCCCTACAATGCTTGCCCCTTTGTATCGTTGGTCAACACAGCCGCCGTAGGCCTTAAAAGTCTGAATCAAACGCTCATCGAATGGCCTGTTGAAAAAAACAATTTTTCCCCGAAGTTTTTCGCCCAGTGTCTCGGCTTCTTCCAGACTTTGTACTTCTATGACTTGGGCGGTTACACCATTTTCAGGGGTGGCTACAGATCCTCCCAGGGCACAGGTTGGCACCGGATATCGTTGCTTGTTCGCTATAAAATAGGCGCTTTCTTTTTCTCCCCTGACCCAGTGGGGAACCATAACGGGTTGCAGCCAGACCTTGTCAAAGTTCAATGTTTTCATTAAGGATGCTCCCCATTCAACGGCTTGTTGCGCTTCCGGAGAACCAGACAACCTTCCGCCAATATCGTTTGACAATACTTCCAGCCATTCATAACATTGCCCATCGGTCAAGGCTGTATCAAAAAGTTGTTTTAGGGTGGTTACATCAGTTTTGTTAGTCACTGGTGGCTTGGCACCCGTATTGGATTGACAGGATAGAAAAGAAGAAAAAATACAGAGGGAAAGTACAAGATGCTTCATACAAAGGAGGTGTTGATGTATACAGAGGGTTAAATTATATAAAAAAAATGAAAAAAGTTCATGCTTTTGCCAAAACCCTGCCCTATTTTATCATGGGATAAGCCTAATTTTTTGAGGATTTTTTATTTGAAGCAAATGGGGTTGTCACTTTGTTATTTAATAAGTAGCTTTGTTACAAATCATATTTGATATGTCAACAAGTATTCTTTCACTCCAACAGGCCGCTATTTATCAACGGGAAAACTTGGTGCTGTCCTCAATCAATGTAGCCATTGATAAGGGCGAGTTTGTGTACCTGATAGGCAAGACTGGCAGTGGTAAGAGCAGTCTGATGAAGACCCTCTATGGAGACCTCCCGCTTCAAAAGGGAACGGGGCGCATTGTCGGTTTTGACCTCACACACCTGAAGCAAAAAGACATTCCCTACTTGCGTAGAAAATTGGGGGTGGTTTTCCAAGACTTTAAATTGTTGAATGATCGTTCTGTCTATGAGAACCTGCGTTTTGTTTTAAGGGCTACAGGTTGGAAAGATGCTAAAAAAATGCATGCGAAAATTGTAGAGGTGCTGACAAAGGTAGGTATGGAAACCAAGGATTTTAAGATGCCTTTTCAGCTTTCAGGGGGCGAGCAGCAGCGCATTGCCATTGCGCGGGCTTTGTTGAACGATCCGGAGTTGATTTTGGCCGATGAACCCACTGGAAACCTAGATCCGGTGACCTCTGTGGAGGTGATGAATGTCTTAAAGGAAATTCACGAAAGTGGTAAAACGATTGTAATGGCCACCCATGATTATGCCTTGATCCTTAAATTTCCCTATAAAACCATTAAGTGTGAAGGAGGCGCCCTGTTTGAAGTGGTCAGGCAGCAAAGCCCGTCAGTATCATGATCTCCATCCTGATTCCTACCTATGAGTACGATGTTCGATTCCTGGTTGACTATTTGATTGAACAAGTTCTGGAGTTAAAAATAGCCTATGAAATTATTGTAATCGATGATGCGTCTCCTAGGGAGTTGCCAGGGAATCATTCCTTAAGCGCTTATAACAATGTGCATTATTTTAAGCTGTCATCTAATATAGGTAGAAGTAAAATAAGAAACCTATTGGCTTCCAAGGCTGCTTACGATTGGTGTCTTTTTTTAGACGCAGATGTTTATCCCTATACTTCTTGTTTTTTACAACAGTATGTGAAACTGCTTTCTGGGGATAAGCAAAAAGTATACAGTGGCGGAGTTGTTTATGAAAGACAGCCGCCTGACAAGGCCAGGCTCTTGCGTTGGAAATATGGTATTAACCGGGAAGAAGTGTCTTTAAAAAAAAGGCTGCTCAGTCCCTATCGTTATTTTTTTGGTGCTAATTTTTTAATACACAGGTCTGTTTTTTCGTGTGTTAAATTTAGTGACTCCATAGTCACATACGGTTATGAAGATTTACTCTTTGCCGAAGGCATTCGCAAAGGCAGATTCAATATACAACCGATTGATAACCCCGTAATTCATCAGGGGATAGAGGTGTCATCACAATTTTTAAAAAAGACAAGGGAGTCACTTGTAAACCTCAAGGAATTAAATGCGATGAAAAAAATGAATGGGCAATCCATTGGTATTATCAAGGCCTATCGCCTCATTACGAGCCTAGGACTCACCTCTTTTATTGGGCGGTTCTACCTTTTGCTCACAAAACTCTTCGAGTGTAATTTAAAGAGTGCGCATCCATCCTTATTTATTTTTGACCTTTATAAAATAAGCTATTTCTGTCATCTTCATCGTTTGTGATACGGATGTTACAGGCTACGAAAGAGTTCGATTAATTGCTGTGATTCGTTTTCCCAGGTCAGTCTGCTGGCTGCGGTGTTCAATGCAGTGGTATAGGTAGCCCGTTTATTGAGCATGTTTTCGATTTGTTTCGCCAGTGCCTGGGGATTTCTGTCAAAAGCGATTTCACCCACCTGGTGGGTAAGCACCATGTGTTTCATCTCCGGAAGGTCGGCTACCAATACTGGAACACGGGCCTGGATATAGTCAAATAGTTTATTGGGCAATGCGTAGCGGTAATTCAAGCCACAATCTGCTTCCAGGCTGATACCCAGATCGGCCAGGGGCGTCAGTTCCTGAAGCGCTGTTGGAGGAACAGCTCCCAGAAATACGACCTTTTCTCCGAGGTTTAGAGCGCGTGCTTTTTTCTGCAGGCTCTTTTCAATATCCCCGCTTCCGATGATAATAAACAGCGTGTCTTTTAGCAAGCACAGAGTGTCTAACATCAGTTCAAGGCCCCGTCCCTTGTTAAGTGCTCCCTGGTATAAGATTAGTTTTTTATTGTCGATTTTAAAGGGGAAAGACCCTTTTTTTGATTGTTTTTTCTGTGTTGGAAAGTTTCTGATTAGGGTGAAAGCAACACCGTATTGCTCTTTGTAATGTCTTACGATGGAAGGGCTAACCGTATAACAGTGCGACAATCCCGGTAACAGCTTTTTCTCCAACATCAGCCAGCAATGCCTGACCAGTGGCCGCCCGGCCAGTTCAGGAACTTCCGTAAACAGTTCATGGCTGTCATAGACCAGTTTTTTTCCAGAAAGCTTGCTTGCCAGGTAGTTGGCCAATAAGGTGTCAAGATCATTCGCCAAAAGAATATCCCCTTGTATAAACAGGAGCTTCCAGAACAGTCGTAGGTTGTATTCTGCATAGAACCAAAAGCCCTTGTCAAACAGGAGTTTATACCGAAACGTTTTAAAAGGAAGGCGGACCTGGTCACTTTCCGGGCGCTTTCTGCCAATCAGGTAGATATCATAACCGTTTTGCTGCAAAGAATCACATACTTTCTGGACTCTTTGGTCTGTTACGAGGTCATTGGTTACTGAAACAATGATACGTTTCAAGGGAAATGGCTTTGAGGGACAATCAATTCTTCCCTAAAAGTAAGTAATAAATATTAGCTGATAAAATAAAGCTGTTGGTAATGATTATGGGATAGGAAATATCTAGCATTACGCCATATACGACGAACAAAATTGCGCCCATCGAATTGACCCATCGGAGGTTTCGTATGTTTTTCATCATAAAGGAGAGGATGAGTACTAAGGAGGCCAAGTAGCCTACCCATTCGGTAAGTGAAATACCTAAGATCATACGGTAGTTATTTTAAGTGACCAGCAAAGGTAGTTAATATCATTAAAATGAAGGCAAAAAAAAACCTCACTCAAAGATGAGTGAGGAAAATTGCTATGAAAAAGATTGGTAAGTTAAGAACACTTACCGAGGCAAATATACATAGTTGATTGGAGAAAAAAAAATATAAAGTAAAAAAAAGGAGTTAAAAAACTACTACAACGTTTTCGTGTTTATATGTTTTTTTTAGCCTAATTCCTTAGGATTCAATTTGCTAGCATATGCAATTGCCCTCATGAAAAATAAGCATACATCCAGCTTTGTGAGGTTTTTCAATACCCGCAGTCATTGGTGAACGCATTCTTAGGCATAGTCTGTAACCGGTGTACAGGTACAGATAAGGTTTCGATCTCCGTAGGCTTCATCTACCCGTCTCACCGCCGGCCAGAACTTGTTTTCCCTGAGGTAGGGCAGGGGATAGGCTGCCTGAGTTCTCGTATAGGAAAAATGCCATTGGTCAGCCGTTAGCATTTTTTCGGTATGAGGGGCATTTTTAACCAGCTCGCTATTGTTATCGATCTCTGATCTGATAGCAATCAGTGCATCACAGAAACGGTCTAAAGAAGCCTTGTTCTCACTTTCTGTGGGTTCTATCATCATGGTGCCGGCAACTGGAAAAGATACGGTAGGTGCATGGTAACCGTAATCCATCAGGCGCTTGGCGATGTCAGTCACTGTTATCCCAGCAGATTTAAAGTTTCTGAAATCCACGATCATTTCATGGGCAGAAAAATCCTGGTCACCGGTATATAGAATTGGGTAATGGGTTTCTAGGCGTGCTTTTATATAATTGGCATTTAGCAAGGCATTCACCGTTGCTTTTTTAAGTCCTTTCTTCCCCAGCATTTTGATATACCCATAGGAAATCAATACGACAAGTGCAGATCCCCAGGGAGCGGAGGAAATGGCAGGAATGGGTGTTTCTCCCCCTGTATTAATCACGGGGTTAGATGGGAGGAATGGTGCCAGGTGGGCTGCCGCGCAAATGGGGCCAACACCCGGCCCGCCGCCGCCGTGTGGGATGGCAAATGTTTTATGTAGGTTTAGGTGGCAGATATCAGCGCCGATCTTTGCTGGGTTGGTCAATCCGACCTGGGCATTCATATTGGCGCCATCCATATAGACCTGTCCACCATGGTCGTGAATGATGTTTGTAATTTCTCTGATGGCACTTTCAAAAACCCCGTGTG
Organism: Lutibacter sp.; assembly: GCA_030748365.1. Lineage (GTDB taxonomy): Bacteria > Bacteroidota > Bacteroidia > Flavobacteriales > Flavobacteriaceae > Lutibacter. The sequence continues at coordinate 4,254 of JASMME010000020.1, read as the reverse complement.
TCGAAGGGTAAGTAACCATTAGGGCCCCCAAGTTCTCCTTGTGTAACAAGGCCTTTTCACGCAGGTCATCTACATCAATACTGCCATCTTCCGTTGCCTTGGTGACCACTACTTTCATCCCTGCCATGACGGCAGAAGCCGGGTTGGTTCCATGGGCTGATGAGGGAATGAGACATATATTCCTATGCGCTTCGCCATTCGCCTTATGAAAGGCCCTGATGACCATCAAACCTGCATATTCTCCTTGTGCCCCGGAATTGGGTTGGAGAGAGGTGGCTGCGAACCCGGTGATTTCGTTCAGTGCTGCCTCCAGTTCCCCGAAGACTGCGTGGTATCCTGCAGCTTGTTTTCTAGGAGCAAAGGGATGTAGGTTGCTCCAAAGAGGGTTGCTCAAAGGAAGCATTTCTGCTGCGGCATTTAATTTCATGGTACAGGAGCCCAGAGAGATCATCGAGTGGTTTAGTGACAGGTCTTTTCGCTCTAGTTTTTTGATATAACGCATCAACTCCGTTTCGGAATGGTATTGGTTAAAGACCGGACTGTTCATATAGGAATCCTGTCGTTTTAGGATTTCAGGCAGCGTTGACTTTAGGCTAGCATCAAAGGAGTGCACTTGTTTTTTTAGGCTGTCAGCAAAGCATTGCAGGATCTCGTTGATATCCTCCAGCTGGCTGGTTTCATTGATAGAGATTGACACTTGTTGTTTGCCAGGGTAGTGGAAATTTATCCCATTTTCTTCCGCTACTTTTTTAAGGGATTCCCTATCCGGAACCACCAGGGTGAGGGTATCGAAGTAGGTCTTATTGACTTGCTGAATCCCTATTTCTTGAAGGCCTTTGGAAAGGGTGCTGGTGAGGCGGTGTATTTTGTTCGCAATGTACTGCAGCCCTTTAGGACCGTGATAGACGGCATACATACCGGCCATAACAGCTAGTAGTACCTGCGCGGTACAAATATTTGAGGTTGCTTTTTCTCGTTTGATGTGTTGTTCCCTTGTTTGTAGGGCCATTCGCAAGGCCCGGTCACCATCCTGGTCCTTGGTAACGCCGATGATCCTTCCAGGAATGCAGCGTTTGTATTGTTCTCCGGTTGCAAAATAGGCCGCATGGGGGCCACCATATCCCATAGGAATACCAAAACGTTGGGATGTACCTACCACCACGTCTGCCCCCCATTCTCCCGGCGGTTTCAAGAGCGACAAGCTCAGCAAGTCTGCTGCGACAACTACCTTGATTTCTGAAGCCTTTGCCTGCTTCATAAAATCCGTATAATCATAGATTTCACCGTTGTTGGCAGGGTATTGTAGGATGGCTCCAAAAAAGCCTTCATCCGCTTCAAATTCATTGTGATCGCCAATAAACAGGCGTATGCCGAGGGGTGTTGCACGGGTATTGAGTATTTCGATGGTTTGTGGAAGCAGTTCTTTCGAGACAAAAAAGGAGATTGCTTCTGCCTTTTTTTGGCTGCGAGAACGCTGATTGTACAACATGATCATGGCTTCTGCGGCAGCGGTTCCCTCATCGAGTAGGGAAGCGTTTGCCAAGTCCATACCAGTGAGCTCAGTAATCATTGTTTGAAAGTTCAATAAGGCCTCGAGACGACCCTGTGAAATTTCTGCTTGGTAAGGGGTATAAGCGGTATACCACCCCGGGTTTTCAAGGATATTCCTTTGGATGACAGCGGGTAGTATACTCGGGTGATATCCCAGTCCGATATAGCTTTTAAATGATTGGTTTTTCACGGCCATTTTCTGAATATGCTCTAAGTAGTCAAATTCACTCATGGCTTCTGGTAGGTTCAGGTCATTTTCGAGTAGAATATCTTCGGGAATGGTTTTTTTAACCAGTTCGTCTGTCGAAGTTATTCCCAGGGTTTTGACCATCTCATTTACCGACTCTTCTCTGGGTCCAATATGTCTTAAAACAAAAGAATTTGTATTCATGTCTAAGCGAAAATAAATAGGGTGATTACGCAGCTTCAAAATTACTGAAATTAAGTGCGTAAAAGCGGCACCAAGTTAATAACTTATGATATTTTGTTAACGATAAATTTGAGAAATATTGCAAATAACTACCTTTGCCGGGTGTCAAGATTTTATGCATATTTCAAGGCCTATATTTTTAGCAATGTTCATGTGGCGATCGCGGGTTATTGTCTGACTAAAATTACCCTGCTGCAGTATGGGTTCGACACGTATATATCCCCTCTTTTCGTGCTGTTTTCTATCATCTTTTCCTACAATTTCATTCGGTACTTAGAACTTGAAACCCATGAAATCGATTGGTTTAAAGAATGGTATGATCAGCACAAAATAGGATTTTTTGTCTTGTCAGTATCCGCCTTAGTCGGCTTGGTAATCCTGGTATTTTCTTCAAGCATTTCTATAGGGTCTTTGCTTGTATTACTTCCTTTTTTATTGCCAACTTTTTTCTATGTCATTCCGTTGTGTAAAAGGAGGGGAGTGACATTTTCCTTCAGAGACTTTCCGGGCGTTAAGATCTACAGCATTGCTCTTTGCTGGGCGGGTGTAACCGTATTCTTCCCTTTGTTAGCAGTTGGTTTTCAATTGGATAGCGGGGTTTGGTGGCTTTTTATACAACGTGTGTTGATACTGATTGTCATCACCATTCCTTTTGATATCAGGGATGTCAAAAAGGATCCTCCCTCTTTGAGAACCTTGCCTCAGCTTATAGGGGTAGGTAAATCAAAAGGACTGGCTTTGTTGCTTTTGTGCTTTTTTTTGTTGCTGTCATTGTATAGAGGTGACAGCTTATCTGGAAGTGTTGATGCAGACTTTTTGGTCGCTGGCATTACGGCGTTTTTTGTCCTATTTTCTTCCCCGAAAAAAAGTCGTTATTACACCAGTTTTTGGGTAGAATCGATACCAGTATATTGGCTAATGATTCTCAGTGTTCTCCCTTAGCTATTTTTGGTTCGTTGTGATATAGCGATAAAAAAAGCTTCCGAGTGGAAGCTTCTATTTTTTACTGTACTAGTAGTTTTTCAATTTTCTCTTTTTCTTCGGCAGCCAGCGCGCCATCTACCAAGATTCTACCACTGTGTTCATCTGTGATGATCTTTTTACGACTGGCGATTTCAACCTGTCTTTGTGGAGGAATGGTAAAGAAAGATCCGCCGGAAGCCCCTTTTTGAATAGACACAACGGCCAGTCCATTCTTAACTTTGGTACGGATTCTATTGTAGGCATTTAGCAGGTGGTCATCTATCAATGTAGCGTATTCCTTTGATTTTCCGGTCAACAGTTCTTCTTCTTTAACCGTTTCTTCCATGATGTCATTCAGTTCCAATGACTTGTGCTTAAGAAGTTCTTCCTGCTTGTCAATCTTTTCCTTGGTACTGTCGATAACCAGGTTTTTTTGCTCAATGGTTACCTTGAATTCCTTGATTCTTTTTTCAGCCAGTTGAATCTCTAGTTCCTGGTACTCAATCTCTTTTTCCAGGGAGTTGAATTCCCGGTTGTTACGAACATTTTTTTGTTGTTCGTTGTATTTTTTTATCAGCGTTTTTGACTCCTCTATGACCAATTTCTTAGCCGAGATATTTTCTTTTATATTAGTTACCTCTTCGCCGATATTGGAGCGTCTTTTGTTTAAGCCAACAATCTCATCTTCCAGGTCCTGTACCTCTAAAGGTAGCTCCCCTCTTACGCTCCTGATCTCGTCAATCCTTGAGTCAATGAGCTGTAAATCGTAGAGTGCCCTCAGTTTTTCCTCGACAGTAACTTCATTCTTTTTAGCCATGCTTATAGGTAATAAATTGGATTCGTGTTTTTTTGCGATAAAATGATGGCAAAATTAGGAAATTTTTTCGTAAGTATCTCCACTAAAAGGTTTTTTGTGTATTGCTCACTTTCGTAATGACCGATGTCTGCAATAAGTATCTTGCGCTCAGCCTGGTAAAATTCGTGGTATTTGATATCTGCAGTGACAAATGCGTCAGCTCCAGCAGCAAGGGCATTTTCAATGGCAAAACTTCCTGAACCTCCTAAAACAGCCACTTTTTTAATGGCTTTTCCCAATAGCGCTGAATGCCGGATTACTGGGGTGTTCATACGTTTTTTTAGCATAGACAAAAACAGGGTTTCTTCCATAGGGTTTGTCAATTCACCCACCATGCCCATTCCAATTTCCTGGTGTAGATTCTCTGTCGGGGTAATTTCATAGGCCACTTCCTCGTAAGGATGGGTGCTGAACAGGGAAGATAACAGGTGTTTCTCAAGGTGTTTTTCAAAAA
>JASMME010000209.1 GCA_030748365.1 Lutibacter sp. | reverse complement strand
AAACACCGTAAACCAAGATGGGCTCATCGGAACGCTGGTAACGGCTACCCAACCTGTGGTGGTCAATTGCGGCTCTGCCAATGGTAGTTTCTACAATGGTAATGGACGGGACTACGGAATCGATCAAATCGTAGGAGCAGACAAAATAGGCAATGAGTATATTGTGGTTAAAGGAGACGGGGAAAACGACTGGGAAAACATCCTGGTAGTCGGCCATGAAAATACCACAGCCATTTACCTTAACGGAAGTACTACGGCCACGGCCACGATCAACGCAGGGGAGTACTATCTAATCGAAGGAGATCAATACAGTAGCCATGAAAATTTATTTATAGAATCCTCCAAGAACTGTTTTGTCTACCAAGGGGTAGGCGCTACCAATTCAGAGGCCAACCAGGGCATGTTCTTTGTACCCCCACTCAGCTGTGAAAACAGGGGGGATGTCAACAATATTGCCTTGATTGATGAAATTGGAGAAACCGCTTATGCCGGAGGCATTTCTATCGTTGTTAAAAACGGGGCCACTACGCTTATCAACGGGGCAGATATTGATACCTTTAGCGGTACTGGCCCTGGTACTGTGATTGGTAAACCCGACTATGTCACCTATAAAATAACCGGCCTAACGGGAAATATCCACGTAGAAAGTACCGATGAATTGTATTGTGCTTATTTCAATTTTAATGGCGCAGCCACTTCCGGCAGCTTTTATTCTGGGTTTCCTTCTGCTCCTGAAATCAATTTTGAAGTCGATTTGAGCGCTTTGGGAAATTGCATTCCCAACATCACCCTGGCAGTAGCAAATATTGGCAATTTTGACAGTATTGAATGGGAATACGATGATGGTTCTGGAAGTGGATTTCAAGCTACCGGTAGTAGCTCGCCTAATTTGACACCTAGTAACCCCGGTACTTATAGACTTAGAGGTAGAATCGATTGCTCTGGATTGGAACTGGTTTCTCATGAAATACCTGTAAGTATCTGTCCTGATGACAGTGACAATGACGGAATCATCGACAACCTGGATCTAGACAATGACAACGATGGCATTCTCAACTGCGATGAGTCTAAAGGGGAGGGCATTATAGACCTTAGTGACCTAGTCCAACCCCAGGTTAGCTTTGCGTCAGACGGCACGGTAGACAGTGGAATCGCCACTGGGACTTATACCCAAAGCAATTCTTCCGGAAGTACAAATACCTTTGGCGGAAGTAGCAACGGCTCTTTTGTTAGTGCTGTCAACAGTGCAGCGGATTCTCAAGGGGTTTATACCCTTTCATTTACGGAATCCGTACACATTGCCTTTAGACCGCAAACAGGGCTTGTTCATACAGTTACAGAAGGGGAATGGTTTGTTGCAAAGGTGTTCCCTGCGGACAAAAACATTACGGTATTAGATCCTGACAACCAACTGCTTATTGATACTGATTATGACGGTGTCTTCAAAACTGGTGTTCAGCAATTCACCGCCAACGAGATTTATTTTAAAATAAGTGAGACACCTGATGGGAATACCCCCTATGCGTTTGCTGCCAACCAGGTGGAAGGGTTCTCATTTGAACATCATCTTACCAACCCAACGAGTGATGCAAGCTATGAAGGCGTTATTTCTCTAAGCTGTTTTGACATTGACACCGATGCCGATGACCTACCTGATGCCTATGACCTAGACAGTGACGGTGATGGTTGTTACGATACTGTAGAGGCCGGCTTCACCGATGGTGATGACAACGGCATACTGGGTATTGATCCTATCATTCCTGACGAACAGGGAAGGGTTCTCAATCAGGGGGGCTATACTCCACCACTAAGCAACCCTATTTTTTTATACTATTTCCAAGTACCGGGTCAGGCACCTAATATTGACCTGTCCCCCACCTCAGAAAGTATTTGTGAAAATGACCCTGCGCAATTTACGGTTACTGCCAGTGGGCCCGATACCATTCGCTACCAATGGCAGGTATTTGAGGCCGCTACCAACACCTGGAATAACCTAACGGAAACAGCCACCTACAGTGGGGTAACTACGGCCAACCTTGTACTCAGCAATGTCGGCACAGAACTAAACGGAGACCAATACCGGGTACTGGTCTCATCAGAATCATACTTGTGTGCAAGTGAATCAGGGGTGGCAAGCCTGTCTGTAAACACCATTCCAGACCCACCAATTGTAACACCCATTCAAACTTTTTGTCAAACCGACACACCTACCGTGGGTGATTTAACCATCGCCCCTTCAAACCCAACCGGATTAACCGTAGAAGTCTACGATGATTACGACCCTAGTGATTCTGCCGTTGGAAATTTACTACCCCCTGCTACCGCTCTGATTGATGGGCAAACCTACTATATGCAAGCAGTCAACGCTGAAGACTGTACAAGTGAAACAAGGTCACAAACCAAGGCTTTATTATCCAACCCCATAATCACCGCTTCCGCAGGAGAAAGCTGTGAGGGTGATACTGTTGACATAAGTGTTGAGGGTGTGCCACAAACAGCCCTTGATTTTGAAAATCAAAACCCAACATTGACCAAAATATTGACCCACAACAACTCAACGTATTTTGTGGATCCTGTAAAAAGAACATTTACAGAAACGGAAGATTTAATGCCCACTTATGGTAATGGCGCCTCTCTTTATCAGATAAATAACCTCGCTGAGCACGATGCCGTTTGGGCTGCCATTGTTGCCAATGGGTTTTTGTCTGAACCCCTGTGGCTTGGCTTAAAACAATTCCCCTCTTTAAATCCGACCAATGCGTTTGATGAAGGCTGGTACTGGCTCGATGGCAGGCCATGGGATAGCTCCTGGGATTTATGGGAAGACGATGAACCGAACGACTATGATTTTAACCCAAATGGATTAGATAGTGATGGGGTGGATGATGGCAGTGAAGATTATGGTCATTTCAACCTAAATCAAAGCAAATTATTAAATGACTATCCCGGAGATATAACTTCCAGGCCATTGTATGAGTTTAGTGGCACAACCACGGTTGCGTGGTTTTATGAGGAATCTAGCAATCCAGGGACGTTAATTCCAATTGTTTCGAATACCACCTCTATTACTGTACAGCCCAGCGTAACAACTACTTACTATATAGAGGTTACAACAAATGGTGTTACGTGTACCACCTCGTACACCCAAACAGTTAACCCAAAACCTGAAGCCAATACCATCCCTGACCATGTTTTGTGCGATGATGATTTGGACGGTGACGGAAATAATGGAAGCATCACGCTCAGTCAGGATGATATT
>JASMME010000208.1 GCA_030748365.1 Lutibacter sp. | reverse complement strand
GAGCTGTGCAATGGCATCCCTGACCATCGCTCCATGGTCGAGAATTAACTCAGGAATCTCTTGTAGGTCAAACCAATGTGCATCGTAGGACGCTACACTTTTCAATTCGAATTCCCGTAATCGAATCAGGCTGTAATAAGCCACAGACACCACCCGTCCACCAGGATCCCTGTCTACCGCTCCGTAGGTTTTTAATTGTGAGAGGTAGCCATCGTCTAACCCAGTGGTTTCCAACAGGATTTCCCGTGCCCCTTCATCCACGGATTGCTCGTTTTTAATAAATGCCCCAATCAGCGACCAGGCACCCTGTAAGGGCGCGACTTTCCGTTTGAATAGGAGCAGTTTTAAGCTGGAGGAGTCAAAACCAAAGATGACGCAGTCCACGGCTATCAGTATCCGTTGATTTGTACGGTATTTGCTGCTTGAAATCTCTGACGATGCCATCGATAAGGTCTATGGGTTACAATTTTTTAGCGTAAACAGGCTCTTTGCAAAGAGCAAGTTCTTAGCAAATGTACAAAATAGCTTTCAATCAACAGCCTAGCCCATTTCTTAAACAATCAATAGTTGCATTTAATTGTTTATTTTTTTTGACATAACAATAATAAATGTAAATTTGACATTTATAAAGTCAATCATTTTATACAAGCCACGCTATTGGAAACAACGCCTTTAATGACCACAAGATTCGAATTGGAAGTAACCGCACCTGGTCGTATCAACCTTATCGGAGAGCATACGGATTACAACGACGGTTTTGTCCTCCCCACAGCCATAGACCGTAGCATTACTTTTCGCTTTGCTAAGAACGGAACAGCACACCAGGGGCAGGTATACAGTGAGAATTTTGACAGTCTTTTGCGTACAGACCTGCGTGAGGTTCGTAAAAGCCAGGAACAATGGGAAAATTATCTACTAGGGGTCTTGTACGAAATACAGCAACTGACTGATGGCTTAAAGGGCTTTGACTGTTCTTTCCACAGCAATATACCTATTGGTTCCGGTGTCAGCTCCTCAGCCGCATTGGAATGTGGCTTTGCCACGGGACTGAATGCCTTGTTTAACCTCGGTCTTTCCAAGCAGGCAATCGTAGCCCTGTCTCAGCGAGCAGAGCATCATTTTGTAGGGACCAAGTGTGGAATTATGGATCAGTTTGCCTCGGTGATGAGTAAAAAAGACCATGTGGTGCTGTTAGATTGCCAGTCCATGGCCCATGAATACATACCCATAGAAATAGCACCCTATAAGTTGATCCTACTCAATACCCAGGTGTCTCACAACTTGGCCACGGGGGCGTACAATACCCGAAGAAGTCAGTGCGAAGAAGGGGTGCACATTATACAGGAGCGCTATCCGGAGGTCTGTTCTTTAAGGGATGTTTCCGAAGTGATGCTACAGGAATTCCAAGCCCTTATGTCTCCAGTGGTATACCGTCGTTGTTTGTATGTGGTACAAGAGAATACACGGGTCTTAAAGTCGGTAGCAGCGCTTCAAAATAAAGAATTACACCTGTTTGGGCTGTACATGTTTGAAACCCATAAGGGCCTGCGACAGTTGTATGAGGTGAGCTGTCCTGAACTGGATTTTCTGGTAGACTTTTCAAAGAAACAAGACCAGGTGCTTGGTGCCCGTGTGATGGGTGGCGGTTTTGGAGGCTGTACCATCAACCTCGTTCACGAACAGGCAGTTGAGCGTTTTGTTCAGGAAGCATCAGCGGCCTATTACAAAGCATTTGCGATACCCTTAAAGTCTTTTGAGGCCCAGCCTTGTGAGGGCGTTACATACCGAAAAATTAGGCAGCAATAGGAAAAATACAGCCAATATATTTTTGCCAAGCATGTTTTGTTAACTTAAAAAAATAGTTGATATTTGGTTGCTTTCGTAAGACCCGATACTTTTAGGTAAAGACGGTCTGATAAAATTGCTGGAAAAATACCGGAAAGAAGTATTAATTATATTAAAAACACAAGTTATTATGACAGCAAGTTTTGGATTGTTGGATTACGTGGTCTTTGTCGCCTATGCCCTCCTGATTCTCGGAGTGGGGCTTTGGGTATCCCGCGATAAAAAAGGGCATGAAAAGAGTGCCGAAGATTACTTTTTAGCAGGAAAATCACTCCCTTGGTGGGCCATCGGAGCTTCCCTGATAGCAGCCAATATTTCAGCCGAACAATTTATCGGTATGTCGGGTTCTGGTTTTGCTTCCGGTCTGGCCATCGCCTCCTATGAATGGATGGCTGCGCTTACCCTGATCATCGTCGGTAAGTACTTTTTACCGGTCTTTATCGAAAAAGGCCTGTACACCATTCCTGAATTTGTAGAAAAACGATTTTCAACGAACCTAAAGACCATCTTGGCGGTCTTCTGGATTGCCCTGTACGTATTTGTCAACCTGGCATCGGTACTCTACCTGGGGGCCCTGGCCCTGGAAACCATCATGGGAGTTCCCATGATTTACGGGGTGGCCGGTCTGGCCCTTTTTGCAGCGGCTTACTCCTTGTACGGGGGGCTTTCAGCAGTGGCCTGGACCGATGTGATACAGGTGGTGTTTTTGATCTTGGGTGGTTTGTTTACCACCTACCTGGCCCTGAATACGGTATCGGGAGGTGCCGGTATTTTTGAGGGGCTTAGCCGGGTCTATGAGGCCGTTCCTGAACGTTTTGCCATGATTCTCGACGAATCCAACCCTGAATATAAGAACCTGCCTGGTTTGGGGGTACTGGTAGGAGGGATGTGGGTAGCCAACCTCTATTACTGGGGTTTTAACCAGTATATCATACAGCGTACCTTGGCGGCCAAGTCCCTAAAAGAATCCCAAAAGGGAATCTTGCTAGCGGCCTTTCTAAAATTACTCATTCCGCTGATTGTAGTCATTCCCGGTATTGCCGCCTATGTGATGGTCAATGATCCCGAAATCCTGGCAAGTCTGGGTGCAGAAGGTTTGCAAAACCTACCCGATGCTTCGCAGGCAGACAAAGCCTATCCCTGGTTGTTGCAGTTCCTGCCTACCGGCTTTAAAGGGGTGGCCTTTGCGGCCCTGGCAGCGGCCATTGTTTCCTCACTGGCCTCCATGCTGAATTCTACCGCTACCATCTTTACCATGGATATCTATAAGCAGTATATCAATAAGAATGCTGGTGACCGTGCCACGGTTACTGTAGGGAGAATCTCTGCAGCGGTGGCCCTGGTCATTGCAGCTGTGATGGCCCCCTTACTCGGTGGTATTGACCAGGCTTTTCAGTTTATACAGGAATATACG
>JASMME010000207.1:2965-3261 GCA_030748365.1 Lutibacter sp. | reverse complement strand
GACAAGATTGTTGTCCATGAACACGTAGGACTGGTCCTTAAAGAAGGCCCTGAGCAGCAGGTTGTGGTGGAAACCGGAGAGCACCTCTTAGCCGATGTCTCCGTCGAGGTCGTTGAAGACAGGTTGGTATTGAGAAACAACAATACTTGTAATTTTTTTAGGGACTACGGACTTACCAAGGTCTATATTACCTCGCCCAATATTGTCGAGATAAGAAATGCTTCCGAACAAGCGGTTAGGTCTTCGGGAGTACTCACCTACCCCTCCCTGTATATATTGTCAATCGGTGACGAAAT
>JASMME010000207.1:0-2955 GCA_030748365.1 Lutibacter sp. | reverse complement strand
AGCCTTGAGAATGAGTACCTAAAAGTGTGGGGGAACGGAATCGCCAACTTCTATATTGATGGACACACGGCGTTTATGGACCTCAAGTTCTCAAATGGGGATGGCCGTTTCCACGGTTCCGATTTCCTGGTCAATGAAATCTTTCTGACCCAGGTCAGTTCCAACGACATGCTGGTACATCCTCTCGAAATACTGAGGGGATCCATCCATTCTACCGGTGATGTCATTTCCTTTAATACCCCACCGTTAGTAGCGGTGGATGTGCAAAGCCAAGGACAGCTGCTCTTTGACTAATCAATGGACTGAACAAGGGTCTAGGTGTTTATTTCCCAAGCTGTTTGACCCGCTGATTTACAAGAGGCACCAGTTGTTACATTGATATATTTTTCAGACCTTTGAAACCCCTAACGGGGCATTGAAATAATGCAATATCTAGGCAGACACTCCCCGGCTTTTCGGAGGAGCGCTTCCTGGTAAAAACAACTAAAACTATGGGCTGTTTCAGGGTCTTACTCTGTATACTCTTCCCTCCCCTGGCAGTAATTGACAAGGGATGCGGTAGCATCGTGCTCGTACTATTACTTACCTGTATGGGGTGGGTTCCCGGTGTAATAGCTGCCCTAATCATTCATAACAACCCACAGAACGGATGCAAACAGTAAGGTTACATAAGCTTGGAGTAAGAGATTATAAGGACACCTGGGATTTTCAGGAAAAACTTTTTCAAGAAGTCATCGATCTCAAGATCAACAACCGGAGAACTGGCGCCTGCACCCCCACCCCCAATCACCTGCTTTTCGTAGAGCACCCCCATGTATATACCCTGGGGAAAAGTGGTGATATAGGCCATTTACTCCTGAATAAAACACAGCTCAGCGATAAGGGAGCTACCTTCTATAAAATCAACCGGGGAGGAGACATTACCTACCACGGTCCCGGACAACTCGTAGGCTATCCCATTCTCGATCTGGACAATTTCTTTACCGACATCCACAAATACCTGCGTTTGTTGGAAGAGTCCATCATAAGAACCCTGGCGAGCTACGGAATCTGTGGAGAAAGAAGTCAGGGGGAAACGGGGGTATGGCTGGATACAGACAGCCCTTTTGCCCGAAAGATTTGTGCCTTAGGCGTACGTACCAGCCGCTGGGTAACCATGCATGGGTTTGCGCTAAATGTCAATACGGATCTCGGCTATTTCGATCATATCATCCCTTGTGGCATCAAGGGGAAAGCGGTTACTTCTATGGAGGCAGAACTTAATAGAAAAGTACCGATGGAGGAAGTACAACAAAAAGTCTTACAGCACTTTAGCAACTTATTCGAGGTGGGATTCGAGCCTGCTTAAACGGCTGACAGCGGCTATCTCTCTTCGTTGAAATAGACCTTATAATAGCGCATTTTCTTTTCCTCATCGTAGCCCTTTTCAAGGTATTCACTGGAAGCATCTGGCGCATCGATATCCAATTTAATCTGGATATGGGTATCTAATTTTATATCGGTCTTTATCTGTTGTTTTTGTTTCTTTACCACCCTATCTGAAATCTCGAACTGGTTTCTAATCAACAGGTCATGACTGTCCTCGTATTGTTTTTTATGGGACGAAAACAGCTCTTTTTGTGCTGGTTGTTCAAAAAGTTCTTCTGTAAATTGATGGTAGTCTACCGAGTCGTGCTCTTTAAAATAATCAACAGTCCTGGCCAAAAACTTATTTTGTTCCTGGATGCCAAAATCTTCCCGTAGAACCGTATTGGAAAAATCCTTGCACATCTCCATATAGTTATTGGTATGCTGGTTGTAGTCATCCGCATAGGTGATGTTTAAAAAATACTGCAACCAGTACTGGGCGTCATAATTGTTATTGTCAACACTCAGTACGGTCCTGCCCTGCGCATCGGCATAGTTGATAACCAGACAGCCTTTATCGATTTTTTTGGTGCTGATTCCTTTTTGCACAAAAACTTCCAGGCTATTGTCTTCCATATAGGTCTGAAAGAAATCGACCTTGTTCTCGATCTTAAAGATACCGAGGGCATTGGTAGTGATTTCATTGAATTCAATGTCCTCAAACAAGACCACCAACACATCCCCTATTTTGATCTGTGCCGCATTGGATTGTTCAAACAGGTGATCGACTATATGTTTGGATACGGCCACAAAAGTATCGGGATTCTGAAAAATTTGATCGCTGTAGTGATTGATCTCGTTTAACTCAATATTGGCGTGGTGGTTAAACCGGTAACTCTCGGCAAGTGAAGCAAAGGGTTTGAGCAAGAAAGGGAGCATCAATTGGTAACTTTCCTCATCAAATCGAACGATGTCCTCTGAATAAACGTTGCTGGCGCTGTTGAATTTATTACCGACCTTATGGATGATCATCTTTGAAATGACCGCACGGGTTCTTTTAATCATACCTGGCATTTTTACTGCCGACAAATGTACTATAATAATGTGTTTGAGCCCTTATAAATCGAAGCTTAATTGTGCGGGTAGCAAACGAAATGATTTTCTGTGATGAGGGGTCACTCCGTGTTCCCTGAGGGCGTTGCGATGCGCCCGGGTTGGATAACCCTTGTTCTTTTCCCAGGCATAGGCAGGAAATGATTGGGCCAGTGTCAGCATATGGGTATCCCGGTAGGTTTTGGCCAGTATAGAAGCCGCTGCAATACTCCGAAAGGTCGCATCACCTTTTACAACAGTCTTGTGGGGAATGTCTTTAAAAGGGCTGAACTTATTACCGTCTACCAAGATGTGTTCGGGCTGGAGACTGAGCTTATCCAAGGCCTTGTGCATGGCAAGGATAGAAGCTTGCAAAATATTGATCTCATCGATTTTTTCAGGAGACACAAAGGCAACAGCAAAAGCCCTGGCCTGTGCTTCAATAAGCGGAACCAAGGTCTTTCGTTGTTTCTCAGTCAGTTGCTTGGAATCGTTTAGAAAGGGGTGGTCAAAAGC
>JASMME010000206.1 GCA_030748365.1 Lutibacter sp. | reverse complement strand
CTAATCAAGCTAAAATGCCCTTTTCTAATTCTTGTGTTTCCTTGTTGGTCTATAAGTTCAGCACTGAACCAATAATCGGTAGAAGGCAGTGGTTTTCCGTTATAAGTACCATCCCATCCCTGTCCATCAGTGGCCAGTTGTGTAAGCAGTTTTCCATAACGATCAAAGACATAGATCTTGGAATCACTGTAGAACAGGTCACTGACCCCCAGTACTTGCCAGGTATCGTTGTACCCATCGTTGTTAGGGGTAAAGAATTTGGCAAACCCGATAACCGCCAGGTCTATCTGAGCAATCCCACAACCATTTTTATCCCTAACCGACAAGGTATGGATACCCGGTTTGACAAACTCAAAGAAAGGAGCATCCTGGAACAAGCCCGTATCCAGTGCAAACTCATAGTCTCCGATTCCCAGGTTGCTGGTATCGATGGTGATGGTATTGTTATCCGTTCCGTTAAGGTCATCCACAGAGACATCTTCCTGTGTAAGGCTTGCGATCACAGATTCCTCAACCACAATCTCTTTGGTCCTGCTACAGTCAGTACCATCGGTGGTTGTGGCTGTTACCAGGTAGGTACCGCCCTTGTCAATCTCTATGGTTGCGGTGGTGTTGCTGAGCGCACTGCCATTATGTACCCACTGGTAGGTATAGGCCGCCCCCTGATCAGTAGCCCCGATGGTCATAGGAGGCAAGTTAAGACAAAAAATTAAATCTGTTTCCACCTCAAATACCGGTAAGGGATTTACTATAAAATCGATTTCCTCGGTGATAATACAGTTTACATTTAAGGGGTTTTCTATAATGACTGTTACAGTTTGTGTTTTTGTGTTGAACGGATTCGGCAGTTCCGATCCTGTAACTGTATGCCCGCTTTCATCAATATATGTGAATGTTATATCCAATGTTGACACATCCTGTGAAACACCTGTTTCAGGATTGGTGACCAATGCTGAAATGATGTTTGAGGTATCAAAAAGATCATAAGCATCTGTATCATTTTCGCCATCATCGCCATCGCAATGAGGGGCTAAAACGACGGGATAGGCTTCTGGCGCATCATCCACGATAAACTCTAGGCTTGTTTCATCATAACACAATCCATCCGGATTGGTGATGTTGGGATAACTGGGGTCTCTTTCAATGCGGATGCTTACTGTTTGTGAGTCAGTGCTAAAAATAGGCGCAAAGTTTTCAGCAGGTATTTCAGTGCCATCTTCATTAAAATAAGATATTGTCAATATGGACTGATCCTGAATCACCCCGGTAGCAGGATTGGTCAGAAGGGTCGCCAGTATACTACTTGTGTCAAAAGGATACCTGCCATCCTGGGAATCTGTGTCAATTGGGCTGTCGCCATCGCACTGTCTATCAATACTAAGGGCATAGGCAACAGGTCTTGGTTCTACGTACAGTTCTCCTACTTGCGCATAACCAAGACAGGTAAACTTTGTGATATCTATATTGACGATTCTTGCCCAAATTTCTTGCGTATTGGGGCTAGTGTTTGTAAAATTTTGATTGAGGTCAATCGGATTGTCCCCCGTTAAGCCATCAGTGGCATTTCTGTGTAAGGTTACCCGAATATTTTGATCTTGAAATATGGGTTTAGAAGCAATTAACTTATCATTGATTTCTTTGAGTACATTGCTGGAAAAAACAGCAATACCATCTTGGTCCAATGCAGGTGAATCATCACATACGGTATAGAAGGTTTGATGATCTTCCATAAAAGTTTCAGCAATTTCACTTGCTCCAACAGTAATTTCAATTTTTAAGCGCTCGTTTCCATCCTGTGTTTTAGAAATTCTTTCACAGCCATCTTGTGTAATAATTTTCAGCCAGATTTCGTCATACAAAGGGGCGTTGGTATAATTTGTTGGGTCATCGATTTTTATGCTTAAATCTGCGTCTTTATAATATTCGAATACCTCATTTTCATAGTTGGAAGAGAACAAAGATTGGGATTCCGTTAAGTTGTGTAAAGTTACCCCGTCATTTTGAGCGCCACTGCCATCATCACACTGTTCAATTTCGATAAGATGCTCATTAATTACTGGTAGGGCCGCAACCGTAAAATCAATATTTTTTGTTAGTACACATGCGGGATTAATTTTGTTGGTTACCGTGGCTACTACACTTTGGGTATTGCTGTTAAAAGGATTGGGTAGTTGGTTGGTGTTTTGGCTGACACCGTTATCATCTATAAAATTGAATGACACGGAATAATCATCCAAGCTTTGCATGGCATTGGTATCAGGATTTGTCAAAAGGGTTTGGATAATATGGGTAGTGTCAAATTCAGAATACCCATCGGTGTCGCTCAGTCCATCATCACATTGTAGGGGTATAAGCACCTCATATACCTCCGGGCTGTTATCGACGATGAACTCCAGGGTAGTTTCATCAGTACATTGTTGGGCCGTATTATTTTCAACTCGAACCGTTATTGTTTGAGAACCTGTTTCAAAGATTGCCGGAAGGGTGTTGCCAATCAGCACATTGTTTTCATCATAATAGTAGGTGCTAACCTCAGTTTGACCATTGAGAAGCGTTGCTTGAATGCCCGAGGTATCAAATGGGAAAATGCCATCCTGTGAATCCGTGTCAAGTACACTGTCTCCGTCACATTGTCTGGATATACTTATGTCATTGGCGAAGGGGAGGGCTTCAACGACCAAATCAAAGGCTTCTCCAGTAAGAAAACAACCTGGATTTGCCCCGCCTGTTTTTATGATCCTAAAGTAAATGGTTTGTTTGTGATTTTCCGCAATGGTGTAATTGCTTGGATTGTCGATTCCATCGCTATTCAAATCATTGGCATCAGCCATACTGGTATGGTAGGTTATAACAAAGTCAGCTGAAGATTGGTTGTCATTGTCATCAGGATCGGTGGTGTCATTCCCAGATCTTAATTCATCAGTCTTAGACTCTAAGTTAAACCCACCCAAAATTCCATCCCTGTCATCATCACATAAAAGGATGTCACCTACCGGAAAGCTTATGGGCAATGCATTAACAACAAGATCAAACGAAGTCTCATAATTTGCACACCCGGTTGTATTATTTACAACCCTGACAAACAGTTGGGTTGTCATTGATTCCCAGTGAGGCGCTCCTGTTTCTTTAGCAGGGGAGGTATACGGAAATACCAAAGGATTTTGATCATTTTCCGCGTCTTCATAACTCGTATGCAAGCTTACCGTATAATCGCCCACTGATTGATTGCTCCCAAGAATGCTAGGTTTTAACCCATCAATATCATCCTGA
>JASMME010000205.1 GCA_030748365.1 Lutibacter sp. | reverse complement strand
CAGTCATATTAAAAAAAAATTAGCATTTTTGTGGGATGCAAGTACTGAACCTACCCGCCTGCGAATTCAAAATCAAAAATAGGGAAAATAAGTCTGTTATTTTTGATATGATTCGAAAAAAATACGTTCGCCTCACACCAGAGGAATGGGTACGTCAACACGTGATTCACTTCCTGATCAATGAGAAGAAGTATCCCAGTTCATTGATGGCCGTCGAAAAAAAAATGACCTTCAATAAACTGGTCAAACGAACCGATATTTTGGTGTTTAACCAGAAAGGGTTGCCAGAAATCATTGTTGAATGTAAGGCACCCACCGTAAAGATCACCCAGGCTTCCTTTGACCAGATTGCACGCTACAACCTGAAACTGAACGCACATTACCTGTTTGTCACCAATGGAATGGCTCATTATTACTGTATGATCGATCCCCAAAACGAATGTTATCATTTTTTAAAAGAACTCCCGAAATACGGTACAAATTCGTAAAATCTTGACCGCTCATTGGTCTTTTTAAACTACCTTTACTACCGTGAAAATAGCCATCGTTATACTGAACTGGAACGGAAAAAAACTCCTGAAACAATTCCTGCCATCAGTGTTGGAACACAGTGCGTCTGACCAGGTATCTTTCTATGTGGTCGACAATGCCTCTACGGATGATTCTGTCAACTTCCTCAATAAGCATTACCCACACATATCCTTGATTGAACACCCTTCCAACCTAGGCTATGCAAGGGGCTATAACGAAGCACTCAAACAGATCGACGCAGATATATACTGCCTCTTAAATTCAGATGTGGCAGTCAGTGAGAACTGGTTATGGCCCATACGAGAAATCTTTACAAAGAATCCGGAAACCGCCATCATTCAACCCAAAATTCGCGCTTATAAACAGCCCGATCAGTTTGAATACGCCGGGGCCGGTGGGGGCTTTATAGACGCCCTTGGCTATCCCTACTGTAGGGGGCGTATCTTTGACACACTGGAAATAGACCAGGGACAATACGACGATGAAATCGATATCTTTTGGGCCTCGGGTGCCTGTTTTTTTATCAGGGCAAGCGTTTTTAAAGCACTCAAAGGTTTTGATTCTCATTATACGGCACATCAGGAGGAGATCGACCTCTGCTGGAGGGCGCATAACCAAGGCTTCGGTGTAAAATACACTGGGGCCAGCACCGTCTATCACGTGGGGGGGGCCACCTTGGAAAGCGCCAATCCGAGAAAAACCTTTTTAAATTTTAGAAACAGCCTTTTCAACTTAGTGAAAAACCTACCATCAGCACAGCTGATTCCCACTGTTTTTACCCGGTTGGTCTTAGATGGCCTGGCCGGACTCAGGTACTTGACTACAGGAAAGACAGGACATTTTCTAGCGGTGTTAAAAGCCCATGCGAGCTTTTATTATTACCTACCTAATATGATACAAAAAAGAGGGGGGCTGACGCCACAAAAACATGCACATAGGGTCAAGAGCATCGTATGGGCTTATTTTATAAGAAAAAAACGCAGATTCAACGACTTATAGCTTGTCTACAGAACCGCTACCCATTCTCAATATACTTGTTTCACCGTCTACCAAAGAAACGATTGTAGAAGGGATATTCCCTCCATAGCCCCCATCGATCACCAAGTCTACACGCTTGTGCCACTTTTCATAGATAAGGGACGGATCGGTGGTGTACTCCAACAGGTCATCTTCGTCATATATGGAGGTAGAAACGATGGGATTGCCCAGTTTTTTGACCAGTTCTCGAATAATTCGGTTGTCAGGAACACGAATACCGACCGTCTTTTTGGCCCGAAATGCCTTGGGAAGTCGGTGATTGCCCGGCAATACAAAAGTATAGGGGCCTGGCAGGTGCCTTTTTAAAATTTTATAGGTGGATCGGTCTATTTGCTGTACGTAATCAGACAGGTTACTGAGGTCATGGCAGATAAAAGAAAAATGGGCTTTGTGTAGTTTGACCCCTTTGATTGCGGCTACTTTTTCCATGGCCTTTGTATGGGTGATGTCACAGCCAATTCCGTAAACGGTGTCTGTGGGATAAATAATCAAACCGCCTTTTCTAAGCAAATCAACTACTTTGTCCAACAAGTCTTCAGAGGGATTTTCTTCGAATAATTTGAGAAATTGTGCCACCTTGATCAGCTCATAAAAATAATTACGATCGTATTGCCACTAAAACTAGGGCTTATCGACCAATCTAAAACCCTCCCCGTGAATATTTAAAATCTCTACACAGGGGTCTTGCTTTAGGTATTTGCGTAGTTTGGCAATATAGACATCCATACTGCGAGAAGTAAAGTAGTTGTCATCTCTCCAAATCTTGGTCAGGGCCAACTCACGCGGCATCAAATCATTCTTATGATTAGCGAGCAATTTTAGTAGCTTACATTCTTTGGGCGATAGTTTTTGTGGAGTACTGCCATTAAAGGTCAAGTGGCGTAGTTTTGAGTTAAAATGAAACCTTCCAATCTCGTATTCAAAAGTATCCTCATCGGCTGTTTTTTCTGCTTCCTTGCGATTTAGGATTGCCTTAATCT
Organism: Lutibacter sp.; assembly: GCA_030748365.1. Lineage (GTDB taxonomy): Bacteria > Bacteroidota > Bacteroidia > Flavobacteriales > Flavobacteriaceae > Lutibacter. Next base: position 758 of record JASMME010000205.1, on the reverse strand, counting down.
TATACAAAAGCACCTCAGAATCAAAGGGTTTTGTCAAATAGTCATCGGCTCCAGATTGGTACCCTTTTAAGATATCCTCGCGCATTTTTTTAGCTGTCAGGAAAATGATGGGTACCTCCGCATTGGTCTGCCTAATATCCTTGGCCAATGAAAAACCATCTTTTCGGGGCATCATCACATCGAGAATACAAAGATCATATTCTTCATTTTTAAACATGATAAGTCCTTCCAGACCATCTTTGGCATGGGTTACTTCGTAGTCATTTAACACCAAATAATCTCTTAAAATGGTGCCAAAATTAGGATCGTCTTCTACCAGTAGTATCTTATTCGTTTGCATCTGGTCATTATTAAGTTAATAGCTGGGGCAAATGGCATTCGTGTAACATCCCGAAGAAAATACCACCTGTAAAAACGCCTAGCATCTGTAAAATATTGATTCATATCAACGGGACTTGTCTATAAGTAACGGCAAATGTATGGTAAAAGTACTTCCAAGTCCTGGCTGACTAGCCACAGAAACCGTTCCTTTGTGAATATCCACAATGCCTTTTACATAGGAAAGTCCCAATCCATGGCCTTTTACATTGTGTACATCACCCCCTTCTTCCCTGTAAAATTTGTCAAATATATTCTTTTGAACTGACTTATGCATGCCTATACCACGATCTTTTACGCTGATTATGATATTTTTACCAACTATTTCAGTAAAAATACTTATTTCAGGACGGTCTGCTGAATACTTAATCGCATTGTCA
>JASMME010000204.1 GCA_030748365.1 Lutibacter sp. | reverse complement strand
GCCGAAGTTCTTCCGTGGAAGGCATTGTGAAAGGCAATAACCCTTTTCTTGGTGGTTTCAAAAGAAGCCAGCTTTAAAGCATTTTCATTGGCTTCAGCTCCAGAATTACACAAAAATAGGTTGTAGGATTCACAGCCTGAGACCGCCCCCAGCTTTTGGGCCAGTTTCCGCTGTAAAGGGTTGTCAACGGCATTGGAATAAAATCCAATTTGCTGTAACTGTTTTGTAACAGCTGCCACATAATCCGGATGGGAATGACCGACTGAGATGACCCCATGTCCACCGTAAAAATCCAGGTAAGCACCGCCCTTATCATCCCAGACCACTGCCCCCTCAGCCCTGACGGGAGATAGTTCATATAAGGGATATACATCGAACATGTTCATGGCTTTGGTTTTTAAATCTGGTTAATTTTTTCGAAAGACGTTACGATGCCTTTGATCAGGGAGGCACTTAGCCCCTGGTGTTCCATTTCATTCAATCCCTCGATGGTACAACCGCTGGGGGTGGTTACCTTATCAATCTCTTGTTCTGGGTGGTTTCCTGATTGTAACAACAGGCTTGCTGCTCCCAAACAGGTTTGCATAGACAATTCCTGGGCCTCCTCCGCATCAAAACCGAGCTGGACCGCGCCCTGGGTTGTGGCCCTGATTAAGCGCATCCAAAAGGCAATACCACTGGCACATATGACGGTGGCCGACTGCATCTGTGATTCGTCAATACAAAGGGTTTTTCCCAATGAATTAAAGATCAGTTTGGCAAATTCCACCTTTTTCTTACCGGCCTCATTACCACTCAGACAGGTCATCGACTGACCTACAGAGATTGCCGTGTTCGGCATGCTTCGTATGATGGGAACATCAGCCCCCAGTACCGCAGCAATTTCATTGATTTTCCTACCGGTCACCACAGAAATAACCGTGTGTCGTTTGGGCTTTATAACATCTTTAATCTCTTCGAGTACCCCCTGTAGTTGATTGGGTTGAACGGCTATAATGACGATATCCGAAAAGCGGACTGCCTTTTTGTTCTCTGTGGAAATTTTGACATTGGCCAGTCTGTTCAGGGATTGTAGCGCGTCTGTATTCCGCTTGGTGAGATACAGCTTATTAAAATTAAAATTGTCTTGCAGGAGGATCCCCGTGGCGATGGAGTACCCTAAATTACCGGTTCCTAAAATGGCTATTTTCATGGTGATTTGTAGTTAGAATGATGTTGATTTTAATTGTAGTCCTTGGTTTTGATCAAAGCCAAAGGCAATGTTCATATTTTCAATGGCCTGTCCCGAAGCCCCTTTCAGCAAATTGTCGATGGCAGTGGTAATTAACAACCTGTCTTGGTATTTAGACAAGTGGATTACACAATTATTGGTGTTCACCACCTGTTTTAAATGGATAGGGTTTCTCGAAAGATGGGTAAAAGGGGCTTCTTGGTAATAGGATTCATACAGGTGAAACGCCTCTTCAAGCGACTCGTTACAGGTCAAATATACCGAGGCAAAAATACCCCGGCTAAAATTGCCCCGATTCGGTATAAAACATAATTCCTGGGAGAACCCTTTTTGTAGGTGCTGAAGACCTTCCGAAATCTCAGCCAAATGCTGGTGGGTAAAGGCTTTGTAAACTGAGAAATTATTGTCCCGCCAACTAAAATGGGTTGTAGGTCCTGGGGACACGCCAGCACCGGTAGCGCCTGTTGTCGCATTTATATGAATGCTGTCGTTCAGCAAACCCGCTTTTGCCAGGGGTAGCAAGGCCAGTTGAATGGCAGTAGCAAAACAACCTGGGTTGGCTATGTTTTGAGCCTTTTTAATATTTTTTTTATGGAGTTCGGGCAGCCCGTACACAAAGAATCTTCCCTGGAATACCGATCCTTTTTGCAACCTAAAATCATTGCTTAAATCAATAATCCTGGTATGGTCAGAAAAAGTATTAGATGCCAGGAACTGGCTTGAATTTCCATGACCTAAACACAAAAAGACCACCGCTACCGAAGGATTGACCGTATCGGTGAATACCAGGTCTGTACTACCCAGCAAATCCTGGTGTACCTGGGAAACAGGATCACCTGCCCTGGTTGTGCTATAGATAAAATCCAGCCTTACTTCTGAATGGTTTACCAACAACCGGATGAGTTCCCCAGCCGTATAGCCGGCGCCGCCAATGATACCTACCTTAATCATATGTTTGAATTTATACTGTGATATATCTTATTGGGTGTCCCCATAATCTTGATAAAACCCTTGGCCTCCTCTGCAGACCAAGCGGAATTGGTTTCTCCATACTCACCAAACTTGGATCGCATCAGGTCATGGTCGGAATGGATGCCATCCACACTGAAGTGATAGGGTCGTAACGTGAGCAATACCTTTCCGGTAACCGTTTCCTGACTGTCTGTCAGAAAGGCTTCTATATTTCTCATAACCGGATCAAAATACTGTCCTTCGTGCAACAACATACCGTACCAGTTCCCCAGTTGTTCTTTCCAGTACTGCTGCCATTTGGTCAGCACGTGTTTTTCCAGGGCGTGGTGCGCCTTGATAATCAACAAGGCCGCTGCCGCTTCAAAGCCAACCCTGCCTTTGATTCCGACAATGGTGTCGCCCACGTGGATATCCCTGCCAATAGCGTATTTGGAGGCTATGGCTTCCAATTGCTGGATGTTTTTTACCGGTGTATCCATTTCGTCGTTCAGCCCGATCAGCTCCCCTTTTTCAAAGTGGAGACTTAACTGAATAGGCGTCTTTTTTTCTAACTGGCTCGGGTAGGCACTTTCCGGAAGTGAACGGTGGGAACTGAGGGTTTCCACACCACCGACACTGGTTCCCCAGATGCCTTTGTTGATGGAGTACTTCGATTGTTCCCAACTGGCCTCCACGCCCTGTTTTTTCAGGTAGTCAATCTCTTCCTGACGAGACAGTCCGAGGTCTCTGATAGGGGTAATGATTTCTATATCGGGCGCCATGGCCTGAAAAATCATATCAAAACGCACCTGATCATTCCCGGCACCGGTACTGCCATGCGCTATATAGCTGGCTCCCATTTTCTTAGCATACTTAACCACTTCAATGGCCTGAAACACACGCTCAGCACTGACCGAAAGCGGATAGGTATTGTTCTTTAGAACGTTCCCAAAGACCATATATTTGATGGCTTGTTGGTAATAGTCCTCCAAAATATCCTGGTGGGTATGGGAGCAAACCCCCATTTGATAGGCTTTTTCCTCAATCGATGCCAGGGCTTCTAAAGAGAAGCCTCCGGTATTAACCAAGACCGTATGCACCTCCAGGTTTCGTTCATTTTTTAAATACTGTACGCAAAACGACGTGTCTAATCCG
>JASMME010000203.1 GCA_030748365.1 Lutibacter sp. | reverse complement strand
TCAAAAAATAGTCGAGACACTTCCTGGGCAACAATCACCTGAGAAGGACAATACAGCAGTACAGGATACAAGTGCCACAGGAGAACAAGCGGCAGCAGCGGCCGACACGCTGTCACTGGGCAGTCCGATATCTTTTAAAAGTTCGGAGCAACATTCCTTTAATGAATGGATGCAGCTCATCAACATAAAACCACTTAGCAGGGGAAAAATGAGCGAGGAAACAAGCCCTAAAAGAAAGGACACAGTAGACCTTATAGAAAAGTTCATTGCTAAAAAACCCCGTATACAGGCACCTGACAAACACCGTATAAACGAAGATATCTCCAAACAGAGCATTGCCGAAAATGACCATTTGATGACCGAAACCCTGGCGAGGGTTTACCTAGAGCAAAAGAAATACGACAAAGCGGTGAATGCCTATCGTATTTTAAGTTTGAAATATCCGGAAAAAAGTGGTTTCTTTGCAGACCGAATAAAAGCAATTAAAATTTTACAAAAAAACAATAAGTCATGACCTATACCGTATTTCTAATACTCATCATGTTTATAGCGTTTTTGCTGATCCTAATCATTATGGTACAGAACCCTAAAGGCGGGGGCTTATCATCAACTTTCGGTGCCGGAAACACCCAATCACTAGGTGGTGTACAAAACACGACCAACTTCCTAGACAAAAGTACCTGGACCCTTTCCATCATACTCCTTGCCCTTATCCTGTTATCAAATTTTGCGGCGCCTACCGAAAGTGTGCAAACCAGCTCTGAAATTGAAAATACCATAGAGGACCGCGAACTGACACTACCGGATACAACCACCTTACAAGACAGCGTTCAATAATCGCTACAAAACCAGCCCAATCAGTGCCAAGGTGTCATTCGTCTTGGCATTTTTTTGTCAAAAAAGGTAGATTTGTCAGTTAATATACAATGGCACAGTTTTGGCAAACACACCCTATGGATGTCAACAAATCCAAAAAAATAAAAAATCTATAACATGAGCAAAATAAGCATTAAACCACTAGCTGATAGAGTTTTAATCGAACCTCTTCCAGCAGAAACTACCACTGCTTCCGGATTGATTATTCCAGATTCAGCCAAGGAAAAACAACAAAAAGGAACCGTCGTCGCTGTAGGAAACGGCACCAAAGACGCACCCTTGACCGTAAAGGTTGGCGATACCGTGCTATACGGAAAATATGCCGGTACCGAAATCGTGTTTGAAGGAACCGACTACCTAATTATGAAAGAAGCCGATATCCTGGCAATTGTCTAATTTTTAAAAATATATAACATGGCAAAAGACATTATTTTTGATATTGAAGCGCGTGACGGACTCAAACGTGGCGTTGATGCGCTGGCGAATGCAGTAAAAGTAACCCTTGGTCCAAAAGGAAGGAATGTAGTTATTGGAAAAGCCTTTGGCGGCCCTGCAATCACCAAGGACGGCGTTACTGTCGCCAAAGAAATTGAATTGGAGGACACCCTCGAAAACATGGGTGCCCAAATGGTCAAAGAAGTCGCTTCTAAAACCAATGACCTGGCAGGTGACGGTACAACCACCGCTACTGTACTGGCGCAATCTATTGTAAAAGAAGGTTTGAAAAACGTGGCTGCCGGTGCCAATCCACTGGACCTAAAACGAGGCATTGACAAAGCAGTAGGGGCCATTGTAGAAAATCTACAGGCACAGTCTCAGGAAGTAGGAAGCAACAGTGACAAGATCAAACAAGTAGCTTCTATTTCCGCCAACAATGACGATACCATCGGCGACCTGATTGCCCAGGCATTCGAAAAAGTTGGAAAAGAAGGTGTTATTACGGTCGAAGAAGCCAAGGGTACCACTACCTATGTTGACATCGTGGAAGGGATGCAGTTTGACCGCGGCTATCTTTCACCCTATTTTGTGACCAATGCCGACAAGATGCTGACGGATCTTGAGAATCCTTATATTCTCTTGTTCGAAAAGAAAATCAGTAACCTCAAAGACCTGCTACCCATTCTGGAGCCCGTTGCCCAAAGTGGAAAACCGCTATTGGTCATTGCTGAAGACGTAGAAGGGGAAGCCCTGGCTACCCTGGTAATGAACAAACTGCGAGGAGCCCTAAAGATCGCTGCTGTAAAAGCCCCCGGTTTTGGAGACAGGAGAAAGGCCATGCTGGAAGACATCGCCATATTGACTGGTGGTACTGTCATTGCAGAAGAAAGAGGACTGACCCTCGAAAATACTACCCTTGACATGCTTGGTACCGCCGAAAGGGTGACCATTGACAAAGACAATACCACTGTGGTCAACGGCGCCGGAAACACTGATGACATCAAAGCAAGGGTCAGCCAGATAAAAGCGCAAATCGAAACAACGACCTCTGACTACGACAAAGAAAAACTACAGGAAAGACTGGCAAAATTGGCCGGAGGAGTAGCGGTTCTATATGTGGGAGCAGCGAGTGAAGTTGAAATGAAGGAAAAGAAAGACCGGGTAGATGATGCCCTACACGCCACCCGTGCCGCTGTCGAAGAAGGCATTGTTGCCGGAGGAGGTGTTGCCTTGGTTAGAAGCAAGGAAGTACTGGAGAAAATCACTACTGAAAACCTGGATGAAGTAACTGGTATCAAAATTTTGGACCGCGCCATTGAAGAACCGCTACGCCAGATTGTAGAAAATGCTGGTCAGGAAGGATCTGTAGTGGTTGCCAAAGTAATCGAAGGCAAGGATGATTTTGGATACAATGCCAAAACGGATGCCTACACCAATATGCTCAAGGCTGGTATTATCGATCCTACCAAAGTAACGAGAGTGGCCCTGGAAAATGCGGCTTCCGTAGCTGGTATGATTCTGACAACTGCCTGTACATTGGTAGATATCAAAGAAGAAGCACCTGCAGCACCCGCCATGCCACCTATGGGAGGCGGTATGCCCGGTATGATGTAATACACTGACCCGTTCAGTCCATAAAAAAAGCCGTTTCTTGTTGAAACGGCTTTTTTTATAGGGTATAAACTCCTTAGGCCTTTTGGGCCTTTCCTGATTTACAAGCAGCGGAACAAGCGCTCTTTTTAGCAGCCGTTTCTGCTTTACAGCCACATTCTCCGGGGGCACATTTGTTGCATTCCTTTTTTTCTGAAACAGCTGACTTGCAGGCACATTTACCGCCTTCACACTGGCATTCTCCTCCCTTTTTACAGGCGCAATCTGCCGTATGGCTTTCAGGTTCCGCCCCATCAGAAGCCATGGCTTTTAAATCCATTTTACATACAGGACAGCTGCCTGCTTCGTCATAGGTCTTACCTTCTTCGCAGTCCATGGGACATTGATAGGTCACCTCCGCATGGTCTTCTTGGATTAT
>JASMME010000202.1 GCA_030748365.1 Lutibacter sp. | reverse complement strand
AGAGTTTGATTCCTGAAATATGCGGGTCATTTTTCCTTGTTCCATGGTGTGTGTTTTCCAATTGCTCCAGCCGTTCTTTACGTTCGTCGTAATAACGGGGCTTATAGTCAAACACGTAGTGTGCGCGGGGTTTGAATAATTTATGAAACATGATCAAATAGCTCGGTAGGAACCAAAAATACTGAATTCTATACGGATGGTCAAGTTTTGTGGATAACTCGATCAGGAAGCATTCAGCGCTGCCATTTTAATAGCGGCAATCGCCGATTCAACACCCTTGTTTCCCAGGCGACCTCCGGAACGGTCAATAGATTGTTGTTTGTGCTGGTCGGTCAGTACACAAAAGATCACAGGGAGTTCGTACTGAAGGTTTAGGTCTTTGATTCCCTGGGTGACTCCCTCACAGACAAAATCAAAGTGTTTGGTTTCTCCTTGGATGACATTTCCGATAGCGATGATTGCATCAAGTTGTTCGGTTTGAATCATTTTTTTGCATCCGTAGATCAATTCAAAACTTCCAGGAACATTCCAACGAAGGATATCTTGGGGGAGGGCCCCGTTTTCGAGTAGTGTTTGATGGGCGCCTTTAAAAAGGTTTTCAGTAATGTCGGCATTCCACTCGGAAACTACCAGGCCAAAGCGAACACCCTTCGCACTTGGAACGGCATTCTTCTCATAAGCAGATAGATTTGTGGTAGCCACGACAACTTTTATTTTTCAGCAACAATGGCCTTGTTTATATATACTTCTATGTTACGGGCCTCGTCGGCATTCGGATATGCATTCTTGATTTCTTCAAACAAAGCGAGGGCCTTTGGGTATTTTCCGAGTTCGAGTGCAGTGTTTCCAGCTTTGAACAAGAACAGGGGGGTAGAGAAATCATTGGACCGTATGTCGGCAGCCTTTAGGTAATATTCCAGGGCCTCTTCCGGTTGGTTGATGTCGGCAAAGGCATCACCGATAGCGCCTTTGGCAATTGGAGAAAGCAATTCATCATCCGAAGAGAACAATTCCAAATGACGAATGGCTGCTTCGTAGTTTTTTAGATTGAGATAAGAAATTCCTGCGTAATAATTCGCCAGGTTTCCGGCGTCTGTACCAGCGTATTGGTCTGCGATATCCACAAATCCATATTTCCCATCGTTTCCGTTCAATCCGAGGGTCAATAAGGAGTCTTTGGCTACAGAACCGGTCATGGCATTTTCAAAATAGGTCTTGGGAAATGCCAGTTCATCGGCCGCTTCCTTCTCCTGGGGCATTTTAACAAATTTTTGGTAAGCCAAACTCGCCAGAACAACCGCCACGACAAGCCCCAAAAGCTTAAAGATGTTCCCTTGGTTCTTAATGACCCATTGCTCCGATCTGGAAGCCGTTTGGTCCAGGGTGTCAAAAACCTCAGCGGTCGTTGAGTGCTGTTCGGCTTTTTGCTTGCTTGATTTTATTTTAGTGCCGGTTTTTTTGTAGGTTGCCATGAATGATAAATGTGAAATTTGTTGCGCAAAAATAGCATTAATAATTGAAAACTAAAAATACATCCTTTCCTAAAATTATCTCAGTTATTTTCAATAATTTTAACTTTTTAAAAGCCGTATATGTACTTACAGCGAATTAGCCTGGTAAATTTTAAGAACTTCCAGTCCCATACATTTGATTTTGAGGATAAGATCAATTGTTTTGTGGGGAACAACGGTGTGGGTAAGACCAATGTGCTGGATGCCATTTATTACCTGTCCTTCGCCAAAAGTTACTTTAATCCAATCGCTTCGCAGCAGATTAGACACGGAGAAGATTTTTTTGTGATTGAGGGGGAATACAAGACGAAAGACCGTGTTGAGACCGTAGTTTGCAGCCTAAAAAGGGGGAGTAAAAAAATACTTAAGCGCAATGCCAAGACCTACGAAAAATTCTCAGATCATATAGGCCATTTACCCCTCGTGATCATTTCCCCGGCAGACAACGACCTGATTATTGAAGGCAGTGAAACACGTCGTAAATTTATAGATGCTTGTATTTCTCAGGGAGACAAGACCTATTTACAAACCCTTATCAGCTATAACAAGGTATTGTCTCAGCGAAATTCATTGTTGAAGTACTTTGCAGCCAACAGGCTTTTTGATGAGGAAACCTTAGGGGTCTATAATGAACAAATGCACCACTACGGCAGTATTATTTATCAGAAAAGACAGGCTTTTTTAGCCGATTTTATCCCGATTTTTAAAGAACGTTATGCGGCCATTTCAGGAAACAAAGAACCGGTGAATTTGGTCTACAAATCTCAATTACACACTGCAGAACTCCTCGATTTGTTTTCCCAGACCCTTGAGAGAGATCGCTTATTACAATATACCACTGCTGGGGTACACAAAGATGACCTCTTATTTGAGATCGAAGATTTTCCCATCAAGAAATTTGGTTCTCAAGGGCAGCAAAAGTCCTACCTGATTGCCCTAAAATTGGCCGAGTTTGATTTTATAAAAAAACAATCGAATACCACGCCTATTTTGTTGCTGGATGATATTTTTGACAAGCTTGACGATTGTCGGGTGGCCCATATTATCAATTTGGTAAACAAGGATGAATTTGGGCAGCTCTTTATCAGTGATACCCATAAAGAACGTACTGAGGAGGTCGTCAGCAAAACCCAGCAACCTTATAAAATCGTACAACTGTAATGGCCAAGCGCAACCGTCAATTTCAATCTATTGAAGAACTGATGAAAGAGGTCATCAGCGAAAACAAACTTCAAAAAGGCTTGGCACAGCTAGAGGTAGAAGCGGTCTGGGCTAACTTAATGGGGAAGGGAGTCGCTTCTTATACCCAAAGTGTACAGCTCAACAAGAAAACCCTGTTGGTCAGGCTATCGTCTTCTGTCTTGCGAGAAGAACTTTCTTACGGGAAGGAAAAGATTATCAAAATGCTCAATGAAGCACTGGGTGAGCGAATGATTACGAAATTGATATTGAGCTAACAAAAAAGTCCGCATCAAGCGGACTTTTTATATGGTTGGTTATTTTGTTAAAAGAGTTCCCTTCCCGAAAAATGAAACCTGCTTTCAATAGCTGCATTCTCATCGCTGTCAGAACCATGAACAGCATTTTCAGCCTTGGAATCCGCAAATAACTTTCTAAGGGTTCCTTCCGCAGCATCTTTAGGGTCAGTGGCACCAATAAGGGCCCTGAAGTCTTCTACGGCGTTGTCTTTCTCCAATACCGCTGCAACGATGGCGCCGCGTGTCATAAAGGAGACCAGGTCGTTAAAAAATGGACGTTCCTTGTGTACCGCGTAAAAATTTCCGGCATCTGTCGAAGACATTTGGGTCATTTTCAGTGCGACGATTCTAAAGCCTGCCCCAGTGATCTTTTCTAAAATAGCCCCGATATGGCCCTTTTCAACGGC
>JASMME010000201.1 GCA_030748365.1 Lutibacter sp. | reverse complement strand
TGGTTAAAAAATACCCTTATAGCCCTAAAAACAATACTACGGGGAGTATTTGGTCAAATTCTCCCGTATTTTTGACCATTTTAAAACGGTTCATCCATCTGTACTTATCGTAATTTTATCCTCCGTATATAAACAACTGTATATTATGAGAGGACAGCTATTCAGTCGAATTTTACAAGGCCTTGTAGGCTTTTTGCTATTGTTGGCTTGCACACTCAATTGCCAGCATCATTCAGCACAAGCTACCACTACCAAGGCCTCCTCAAGAGAAGTGGCCCGAATAGACTCCTTGTTTAACGCTGCTGTTGCAGGTGCTGAAATCCCAGGAGCGGTAGTGTTGATAAGCAAACACCAGAAAACAGTATATCACAAAGCCTACGGCTATCAAAACATCGAACAGGGCATTCAGATGCAAACCCGTTCTATTTTTCGTATGGCTTCCATGACCAAAGCGTTGACGGCAGTTGCGATCCTTCAACTCAAAGAGGGCGGATACCTTGACCTGAACGACCCCATACACCGATATCTTCCTGAATTCAAAAACTTAAGCGTACTGTCAGCGATATTGGCTGATTCAAACTTTACGGCGGTACCTACTAAAAAGGAAATAACCATTCATCAGCTACTGACCCATACCTCCGGAATAGGCTATGGAGATCAGGACGAACGTTACAATGCACTTGTTATTAAAAACAAGGTAAGCGAAGGTTTCTGTGAAGATGAGAGGACTTCAGAAATGAACATCCGTAAAATAGCGAATCTTCCGCTTCTTGCCGAACCCGGTGAACAATACAATTACGGCATGGGCTACGATGTACTGGGAAGACTCATCGAGCTAATAAGTGGACTGCGATATGACGTCTATATAAAAAATCATATCTTGGACCCTTTGGAAATGAACGACAGTCATTTTATCATACCTGAATCTAAAAGGGAATGGCTAGCCGAGGTCTACCAGCCGGGGCCAAACAAAAATAGCCTGGAACAAACAACCTATGCATATGTCAATTACCCACTAATTGAAAATCGGCAGTTTTTCTCCGGAGGCGCTGACCTTTGCAGCACGGCAAGTGACTATACTAAATTTATGCACATGATTTTACAAAAAGGCCAATATAAAAACCGGATAATTCTACGCGAGGAATCTGTCAGAGAAATGCTGTCAAAACAAACCCCTTTTGACGATGGAAATTCCGACCAGGGTTTTGCAGCCTGGGTAACCAATGAAAAAGGGGCAAATGAGGGATTGACCAGTGTGGGCACCTATGGTTTCGGAGGGTTTTTTGATACGTATTCCTGGACGGATCCTGCCAAAAATTTTACGGCTACCTTACTGTTGCAAATGTATCCCGCAAATGCCCATCATATACACGAAAGATTCGAGCAAGTGGTCTACGATGTCATAGACGAATTATGATCATAGCCTAGTCATGTAAGACTGTCAAGAAAACAGACAACCCATTGAGAAAACAATCAGGTATTCCTTTAATATTAATACAAGCAAACACCGTGAAAAATTACCATTATGTACTACTACTAGCCGTATTAATGGGCTGTAAAACCGTTCACAAATACGAAAACGTCCCCTTTGAGGGCAAGGAAATTGAGGATTGGGAAAATCCTGCAGTTTTTGGCAACCACAAAGAGGCAGCTCGGTCCTATTTTATCCCCTACCTGGAAGATGAGGCGGTCATCAATGATGATGCATCCAAGTCTCCATTTTACAGATCCCTTAACGGAAAATGGACATTCAATCTCGCTAAAAACCCCGCAAACAGGCCTTTCTATTTTTACAAGGAAGATTATGATGATCGTGACTGGAAAATGATCAACGTTCCAGCCAACTGGGAACTGGAGGGCTATGATGTTCCTATTTATACAAATGTAAAATACCCCCATGAGAAAACGCCTCCGACCATCCAGAAACATTACAATCCTGTGGGCTCTTACCGTACCAGTTTTTACGTTGATAAGGCCATGGTTCAAAAGCAGGTATACCTGCATTTCGGCGCAGTTAGTTCAGCAATGAACCTTTGGGTAAATGGTGAAAAAGTAGGCTATAGCGAAGGGAGTAAAACGCCCGCCGTATTCAATATCAGCCCCTATCTGCGCACAGGTAAAAACCTATTAGCGGTAGAGGTTTTCCGATGGTCAGACGGCAGCTACCTCGAAGACCAGGACTTTTGGAGGTTGAGCGGTATTACCCGTGATGTTTACCTGCTGACAAGGGACAACGGCCATATCCGTGATTTTTGGGCACAGGCCAGCCTGATCAATCATTACAAAGACGGGAAATTTTCTCTTACCGTTGAACTGACCGACCAGACGGACACAGGCTATTCTATAGAAACCCTTGTGATAGACAGGGATAAAAATGAAGTCTATAAGGAAACGCGTCAGGTGGTGAACAAAGGCAAAGAAACGAGCGTTTCGTTTGAAAAGATAGTTCCCAAACCCCAGCAGTGGAGTGCAGAAAATCCTTATTTGTACCAACTTATTATCCGGCTTAAAGACCAACATGGTCAACTTATTGAAGCTGTTGGTAGTGACCTTGGGTTTAGAAATATTGAAATTAAGAACGGACAGTTGATGGTGAATGGTAGGCCTGTATACCTAAAAGGAGTGAATCTTCATGAACACCATGATCGTACCGGGCATTACGTGGATGAAGGAACCATGATCAAGGATATCAGTACCATGAAGAGGTTTAATATCAATGCCGTCAGAACCTCCCATTACCCACAGCCAGAAAAATTCTATAAACTCTGTAATAAATACGGACTTTACCTAATTGACGAAGCGAATATAGAATCGCATGCTATGGGGGTGATTAACCAGGGTGCTTTTGACACCCTGCAACACATTGCCTATCGACCTGAGTGGAAAGCAGCACATATGGACAGGATCAAGCGTTTGGTGGAAAGAGACAAAAACCACCCATCCGTCATTGGCTGGTCTATGGGCAATGAATGTGGCAATGGCCCTGTTTTTTACGAAGCCTACGACTGGATAAAGGAGCGCGATTCCAGCAGACCAGTAATGTTTGAACAGGCAGACCAGGAAAGAAATACCGACATCGTAAGCCCAATGTACGCACGTATAGAAGACTTGGAAGCCTACGCGCAAAGCAAGCCCAACCGCCCATATATACTCTGTGAATATGCACATGCCATGGGAAACAGTGTAGGCAATCTGCAGGATTACTGGGAGGTAATCAAAAAATACCCCAGTCTACAAGGGGGATTTATCTGGGATTGGGTAGATCAGGGACTGGTCAAGCAAACAGAGGACGGTCAGGAATACTGGGCTTATGGAGGAGACTTCGGCCCCAAAGACGTACCGTCTGACGGTAATTTTTGTTTGAATGGACTGGTGAATCCGGACCGGGCGCCAAAACCTGC